>CAKPMN010000001.1 GCA_934168005.1 uncultured Bacilli bacterium
TGTTTTTGAAGTTAGAAAGAGGGGTAAGTTAGCTTTTAGTAAAATAAAAAATATAAAATGTCCTGTACTTCTTCTTCATGGTACACTTGATCAAGTTGTTCCAGTTACATCTAGTTTTAAAGTTTATTCTAAACTTAAGTGTAAGAAGCATATGACATTAATAATAGATGTTAGACATCAGGTATTTAAAAGTTTTAAAAATTATGAGATTTCTAAGTATATATATGATTATATACGAGGAGGACTTATTTTTAGATTAAATAGACAAAATCAAATATAGGAGGATTATATGAAAGAAAAAGTTATTGAATTAGAAAAGAAAATAAAAGAAGATGTAAAAAAAATAACAGATATTAATAGTTTAAATGAATTGAAAGCTTTGTATTTAGGTAAAAAAGGATCTATCACTGAACTTTCTTTATTGATACGTGATTTAAGCATTGAAGAGAAAAAAGAATTTGGTAAAGTTTTAAATGATTTAAAAAATACAGCTACTTCTTTAATTGATTCAAAAAGAGAAGAAATAGAAAATAAAATATTAAATGAACGTTTAACAAGTGAAGCAATAGATGTTACTTTACCTGGAGTAGATATTCCTGTTGGAGCTCCTAACATACTTGAAAAGGTAATAGAGGACTTTGAAGAAGTTTTTATGTCTATGGGATATGATGTAGTAGATGGACCTGAGGTAGAGGAAGACAAATTTAATTTTGAACTTTTAGGGTTACCAAAGGGACATCCTGCAAGAGATGCTCAAGATACATTCTATGTTAAAGGGGACGAAATGCTTATGAGATCTCATACTTCTCCTGTTCAAGCTAGAACTATGCTTGCTCATGAAGGAAAAGATCCAGTTAGAGTTATTTGTCCTGGTAAAGCTTATAGAAGAGATGATGATGATGCAACTCATTCACATCAATTTACTCAAATTGAAGGCTTATTAGTTGATAAGGATATTTCTTTATCTGATTTAAAAGGTACTGTAACTTTAATATGTAAGAAATTATTTGGTGAAGATACTGTAACTAGATTTAGACCAAGTTATTATCAATTTACAGAACCATCTGTTGAAATGGATATTTCTTGTTTTGCTTGTAAAGGCAAGGGATGCTCTATTTGTAAGAATACAGGATGGATTACTATTGGTGGAGCGGGAGTAGTTCACTATGATGTTTTAAAAGGCTGTGGATATGATCCAAATGTTTGGTCTGGTTTCGCATTTGGATTTGGGGCAGAAAGATGTGCTATGCTTAAATATGGTATTAATGACATTAGAACTTTTTATAATACTGATTTAAGAGAAACTAAAAACTTTGATAGAAAGGATGCTTAATATGATAAGTTTAAATTGGGTTAAGGATTATATTGATCTTGAAGGTGAAGATTTACGTGAATTAGCTTCAAAAGTTACTAAAGCTGGAATAAATGTAGAAGCTGTAATATCTAATCATATTGATAACTTAGTAATTGGTGAAGTTAAAGAATGCGTTATGCATCCAGATAGTGATCACTTACATGTTTGTCAAGTTGATGTTGGAAGTAAAACTATTCAAATTGTATGTGGAGCTTCTAATGTTAGAGAAGGTATTAAAGTAATTGTTGCTTTACCTGGAGCTAAATTGCCAGGAGATTTTGAAATTAAAGCTGGTAAAATTAGAGGTGTTGAATCTAATGGTATGATTTGTGCCTTATTCGAATTAGGATTAGAAGAGAAGAATGATGAAACTTATTCTAAAGGGATAGAAGAGTTAGATAGTTCTGCACCTGTTGGAGATGATCCTTTAGAGTTCTTAGGTGTAGAAGATACACTATATGATTTGGATGTGCATAAACATAGAAATAATGACTGTTACTACCATATTGGATTTGCTCATGAAATAGGAACTGTTTTAGGGAAAAAAGTTAAGTATCCAGAAAGCAAATACACTGAATCAAGTGATAATGTTAATAATTATGTTACTTTAAAAGTTGATACTAAACGTTGCCCTTTTTACTTAGGTAGAATGGTTAGAAATGTTAAAATAGGCGAGTCTCCTGAATGGATTAAAAAAAGAATTATTGCTGCAGGTATGAGACCAATTAATAATGTTGTTGATATATCTAACTTTGTAATGTTAGAATATGGTCAACCAACTCATTTCTTTGATGCTGATAAGTTAGGTAAAGTAGTTGATGTAAGGGATGCAATAGATGGTGAGGAAATAGTAACATTAGATGGTGTTAATAGAACTTTAACTAGCAGTGATATTGTTATAACTGATTCTGTTAAGCCTACTTGTATAGCTGGTGTTATGGGAGGCGTTAATACTGAAGTTGATAATAACACTAAAAATATTTTTATAGAAGCTGCAATATTTGATGCATTTTCAATTACTAAAACAGCTAATAGATTAAATCTTAAAAGTGAAGCTTCTAAGAGATATGGAAAAGGATTAAATTATGAATATACTATTGCTAGTATGGATAGATGTTTATCACTTCTTGAAGAATATGCATCAGGTGAAGTATTAAGTGGATGTGTATTACATGATGATGTTGATAAAACTTTAAAAACTATTAAGGTTACTACTAATGATTTAAATAAAGTACTTGGTCTTAATATGAGTGATAGTGATGTAGAAATTCAATTAGATAAATTAGATTTTCCATATACTTTAACTGATGGAGTATTTGATATTACTATACCAAGACGTAGACTTGATGTAGAGGCTAATAAGGCTGATTTAGCTGAAGAAATTGGTAGACTTTATGGATATAACAATCTAGATGATACACTTCCTGTAGTTCCAACTAAAAGAGGTGTTTATGTAGGGGATGTTTTGATTAGAAAACAAACTTCAAGAAGACTTAGAACTTTAGGTTTAAATGAAGTTAGAACTTATACTTTAGTTGATAGTAAACATGCTTCTATGTTTAATTATGATAATAAAGAGATATTGAATTTACCTAATCCTTTAAGCTCTGATAAAGCTTATGTTAGATGTTCTTTAATTGAGTCTTTAATTAGAACTTATGAGTATAATAAAGCTAGAAAAATAAATAATATAAGACTTTATGAAATAGCTAAAACATATGATGCATCATTTGTTGAAGATCAAAAAGTAGCTATGTTAATAGAAGGCAATTATATTGAAAGCAATTGGAATAATGTAATTGTAAAATCTGATTTTTATGTATTAAAAGGAATTGTTTATAATTTACTTGAATATTTAGGATTTAAAAATAGAATTAGTTTAGAAGTTGAAAGTTTACCATTAATTCATCCTGGTATAAGTGCTAGAATATTAATTGATAGAAAACCTGTTGGTATTATTGGTAAGGTTCATCCTTCAAGAACAAAATCTGATTTATTTGTTTGTGAGATTTCTTTAACTGAACTTTATAATAAAAGTATTAAGCCTATCAAATTTAAGGAAGCTAATCGTTATCCTGTCATTGTAAAGGATGCTGCTTGGATAGTTGATAATAGTGTTACTAATAGTGAGATAGAATCTGTTATTAAACAAGCAGGTGGAAGACTTTTAGATAGTGCTTATATTTTTGATATTTATAGAGATATTCTTGATGGTAAGAAATCTATGGCTTATAAAATGGTTTTTAAAGATGAAAATAGAACTTTAAGTGATGAAGAAGTAACTGAAGTATTTAAAAAGATAATTGATAGTGTTATTAATAAATGTAATGCTACTTTAAGAGATAAATAAAAATAGTTTTAAAAAAACTATTTTTTTTGACATAAATTTTTCATATTATTTATTATACTTTAATAGGTGATGAATTATGAAAAAATTTAAGAGACGAAAGAATTATTTTAAATATGTTGTTTTAATTTTTATTATCGTTATACTTTATTTTATAATTTCTACATTTGTATTAAAAATTAAATTAACTTCTTCTAATGAAGAATTTTTACGTGAACTTTTAAAAGATTCTAATCATCATTTAGCTTATGAAAATAATAATAGTTTATCTTCTTACTTTTTAAAATTAATATCTAGAATTGATATAGAAAATCCAATTAGTATTTTGAATAGTTTTTTTGGGTATGATGATGTTAGTAATTTTACAGTTGTTTCTGCTGATAGTAATGTTGAGCCAGCTTTTTCAGATTATGTACTTGATCCTACTTCAAAAAAAATAGAAAATCCTATTGTTTATATTTATAATACTCATCAAACTGAAAATTACTCTTATAAGGCTTATGAAGATTATAATATAACTCCAAATGTTATGATGGCATCATATATATTACGTGAAAGACTAGATGATAAAAATATTGAAGCTATTGTTGAAGACGCTAATATAAAAGAAATACTAAATAGTAACTCATGGAGTTATTCATCTAGTTATAAGGCGTCTAGATTTTTAATTAAAGATACTATAAAAAAGTATCCAAATATAAAGCTTTTTATTGATCTACATCGTGATTCTGTTTCTCATAAAGTTTCAACAACTAGCTCAAACGGTAAAAAATACGCAAAAGTAATGTTTGTTATAGGAAAAGAATATGATAGTTATAAAAAGAATTTAGAAGTCGCAAATAAACTAAATAATATTATTAAAAATAAGGCTTCTATTTCAAGAGGGGTATTACTAAAAGAGGGAAAAAATGTTAATGGAGTTTATAATCAAGATATAAATCCAAATATTATATTAATAGAATGTGGAGGTAATGAGAATAGCTTAGAAGAGGTAATAAATACAATAAATCTTTTAGCTGAAGCTATTTCTATTTATTTAGGTGATAGTAATGGATAAGAAAAAAACTTTTTTAAATAAACTTTTTTCTAGAATTTTCTTAGTTTTACTTATTTTATTTTCTTGTCTTTATTTATCTAATGGTAGTGGATTTTTTGAATATAAAAATCATAAAAATATGGTTTTAACTAATGACAAAATAAAAGAATTTGAAGAAGATGTTAAAACGGGTAAAAAGATTGATATAAAAAGTTATATTGAAGTTGATGATGTTGATTATTCTACTAGTGCATCTAAAGTAGGGTATACTTTATCTAATTCTTTTGAAGAGATTATTAAAAGTGGTATGAATACTTTATTTAAATTTCTTAATGATATGTCTTCATGATTGTAATTTTGCTTAATTTTTTATATAATAAAAAAAGGTGATTTTAATGGATCAAAAACATATTAGAAATTTTTCAATAATTGCGCATATCGATCACGGTAAAAGTACTTTGGCTGATCGTATACTTGATATTACTGGAGCTGTAAGTGAAAGAGAAAAACAAGCTCAATTGCTTGATAACATGGATATTGAAAGAGAACGTGGTATTACTATTAAGTTAAATGCAGTTCAACTAAAATATAAATATAATAATGAGGAATACATCTTACATTTAATAGATACACCAGGTCATGTTGATTTTTCTTATGAAGTATCTAGGAGTTTAGCAACTTGTGAGGGAGCTATCCTTATAGTTGATGCTGCTCAAGGTATAGAAGCTCAAACACTAGCTAACTTATATTTAGCACTTGAAAATAATTTAACAATAATACCTGTTATTAATAAGATTGATTTACCTAATGCAGATATAGAAAAAGTTACTAATGAATTAGTTGATACTTTAGGTTTTAAAAAAGAAGAGATAATACTTACTAGTGCGAAGACTGGTGTTGGAATTGATGAATTGATGAAGGCTATAATAGAGAGAATAGAACCTCCAAAGGGTGACGTTAATAAACCTTTTAAAGCTTTGATATTTGATTCTTATTTTGATCCTTATAAAGGTATAGTTGCATTAATTAGAGTTATTGATGGTCAAGTTAAGCTAAAAGATAAAGTTAGAATGTTTATGACTGATAAATCTTATGAAGTTGTTGAACTTGGAATTCATAATCCTAGGGAAGTAAAAAAAGAGTGTTTATCAGCAGGTGAAGTTGGCTTTATAAGTGGCTCTATTAAAAGTATTGAAGATGTTAAAGTTGGTGATACTCTTTATTTAGATGGAGAAGAAATAGAACCACTTTCTGGATATAAACCTATGAAACCTATGGTATTTTGTGGAATTTATCCAGTTGAAACTTCTAAATATCCTCAACTTAGAGAAGCTTTAGAAAAAATTAAATTAAATGATGCTTCTCTTGAATTTACTCCTGAAACTTCACAGGCTTTAGGATTTGGCTTTAGATGTGGCTTTTTAGGATTACTTCATATGGAAATAATTGAGGAGAGAATTGAAAGGGAGTTTAATCTAGACTTAATCGCAACTTCTCCTTCTGTTATATATGATGTTACTTTAACTGATTCAACTAAAATTATGGTAGATTCTCCTCAAAAAATGCCTGATAAAGTAAAAATTAAAAATATTAAGGAGCCTTATATTAGAACTAATATATTTGTTCCAAGTGAATATATTGGTTCTATTATGGAATTATGTCAAGATAAAAGGGGTACTTATATTTCTATGGAATATATAGATAAAACTAGGGTTAATATTCATTATGAGATACCTTTATCTGAAATTGTTTATGATTTTTTTGATAAGCTTAAATCTTCTACTAAAGGTTATGCTTCATTTGATTATGAACTTGTTGGTTATAAATCTAGCGATTTAGTAAAGATGGATATTTTATTAAATGGTGAAGTTGTTGATGCTTTATCTGTTATTGTACATAAGGATTTTGCTTATGGAAGAGGTAAAAGGGTAGTTGAAAATTTAAAGAAAATGATTCCAAGACAATTATTTGAAGTACCTATTCAGGCAGCTATTGGATCTAAGGTAATTGCACGTGAAACTATAAGTGCGATGAGAAAAAATGTTTTAGCTAAATGTTATGGTGGAGATGTATCACGTAAGAGAAAACTTTTAGAGAAACAAAAGGAAGGTAAGAAACGTATGAAAATGGTTGGAAGCGTTGAAGTTCCTCAAGAAGCCTTTTTAGCGGTTCTTAAAATGGATGAAGAAAGTTAAGTTTTCTTAACTTTTTTAGGTGGTGAATTATGAGATCATGTTATATACATATACCTTTTTGTCATAGTATTTGTAGTTATTGTGATTTTCCAAAGGTCTGTTACAATAAAAAATGGGTTATACCTTATTTAGATGCTTTAAAAAAAGAAATAGATAAGGTTTACTTGAAAGATAAAATATCTACTATATATATAGGTGGGGGTACTCCTACATCTTTATCTATTGATGAACTTACTTATTTATTTGAGATATTGAATGTTTTTGATAAGTCTTCTACTTTAGAATTTACAATTGAAGGAAATGTTTGCGACATTACTTTAGATAAAATAAATTTGTTTAAGAAATATGGCGTTAATAGGGTAAGTTTGGGAGTAGAGTCTTTTGACAGTAATAATTTAAAAATCCTTAATAGAAGTATTACTTATGATGAAGTATTAGAAAAAGTTAATTTGCTTAAGGATAATGGTATTAATAATATTAATTTAGATTTAATGTATGCGATTACGCCTTCTATGGAAGCTTTAAAAAGTGACTTAGAGAAATTAGTTTCTTTAAATGTAGCTCATATTTCTACTTATTCTTTAATTCTTGAAGATAATACTTTGCTTAAAATTAATAATTTTAAATGTATTGATTCCGATATGGATTTTTCTATGTATAGCTTTATTTGTAAATATTTAAGTGATTTTGGATATAATCATTATGAAATAAGTAATTTTTCTTATCCTGGTTTTGAATCAAAACACAATATTACTTATTGGAAAAATATGGAATATTATGGGTTTGGTTTAGGAAGTGCTTCTTATATTAAAGATAGATATACTAATACGCGTAGTTTAACAAAATATATAAATGGTGAATATTTAACTGATGTTGAATATATTGATTCTAAATTGGAAGAGGAATATGAATTTATTTTAAATTTACGACTTAAAAGTGGCTTAAATATAGCTTCTTATGAGAAAAAGTTTAATAAATCATTTGATTATTCTAAAGTTGATAAGTTAATTAAAGAAGGACTATTAGTGTTAGAAAATGGTAATTTGTACATTCCTCAAGATAAATTTTATTTATCTAATGAAATTTTAATAAATTTTATAGATGATTAAAATATAATTTAATATTTGACAAGTCTTATAAATTGTGGTAAACTGGAAAACGTTGCTCACAGAAAGGAGATACAAAATGAATAGTAAAGTATTTTTTAGTTGTGTAAGTAAGGGTTTTTATAGGGAGTTTGTTATAGATAATTCTACTGAATTTGTTGAGGCTTTAGATAAAGAGGAACATTTTTTACGTAAATATGCATCAGCATTTTCTAAAGAAGAACAAAAGTTATCTTTTTCTAAATTAACTGTTGTTCAAGATGTAAAAAAATTAATAAATAAAAGAGATAATAAAAGTTATTTATCTTTAAACTATTTTATTGGGGAAGATGAAGAAGTTAATAAATATTTCTTATCTTTATTATCAAATGCTAAATTAAAAGAATCTTTTGCTTTACCAATGGACTCTATCGATAGATATTTTATAGCTTTAAATAGAGCTGTTATTGGTAATCCAAGTTTAGATAGTGGAGCTCGTGAATGTATGTATTTATATACAGAGGGAGTTAAGAATACTGAATTAGCTATGGAACAAGATTTAATATTTGATTTAGAAGATAACCATTTAACTATTGATAAAACATTAGCACCAGCTAATAAAAAACCACAAAGTATAAAAGAAATAGTTAAAATTGATAAAAGAAAAATATCATAATTTGATATTTTTTTTATATGTTTAAATAGGTGATATTTTGTTAATTTCTCATAGAGCTAGTGGAAGTAAATATAAAAAAAATACTAAAGAAGCGGTTCTTTATGTATTAGATACTAATGTTGATGGTGTTGAAATAGATGTTAGATTGACTTTAGATCATAAGTTTATTTTAAGTCATAACCAATATATTTATTGTAATGGTATTAAGAAAATAGAAGATACAACGTATGATGAAATTAAAAAGTGTAAGGATGTTTCTCTTTTAAGTGATGTCTTAGAATCTATTAAAAGCGATAAGTTTATATTTTTAGATTTAAAGATTGATAAGTTAAATCTAATTTATGAAAAGAAGCTTGTAAAATTACTTAAAAAATATAAATTAAATTATTATTTAATTGGTTTTTCTAATTCTTTTATGAGAAAGCTTAAAAATAAATATAAGTTTAAGGTTGGATTATTAAAGGGATATATATATAATTTAAATGAGAAAAAAGGTAATTTAGATGGTATTTTTAGTCATTATTTAATTTATTCTAATGATGAAGGTATTTGGACTGTTAATGATAAGATATTATTAAATAAATATTTAAATAAAGATATATTTGTAATAACTGACAATATTAATTAATTAGTTTTTCTTCTATTATTGATCCTATAATAGATCCTATACCACAACCTAGTGAGAATGATAGTATTTTGAATGGACTATCTTTTATATTAGTGATTGATAAACTAACTGATAATACCCATATTAGTGATATTACAAATTGAAGTATACCACCAAGAAATTTTTTTCTTTTATTTAATATTATCATTCTTATTGTTGATAGGGAATTTTCTATTAGTTTAAGTGTAAATATTATAATATATATCATAGAATCACCTATATTATTATGAAATAAAAAAATACGTTTTAATCACGTATTTTTAATTTGCTTCCAAGTATATCTTTTAAAAGACCTGATTTATATGCGAAGAATAGGTATATTAACGATCCAAATATCGTATATAAAGTAGTTTCGATAATGGCATCTATTCTAGATATAGCGTCTATTTTAAATATTAGGCTAAGTATTAATATACTTACAATCATTATAGAAGTTATTATGATTGTTTTAGTAACATTTATAATAGTTTTTTTATAGTTTAAATTTAAGTATTTTTTTAAATAATATAATAGATAAATACAAGGGAATATTTGTGTTAATAAAGTCGCAACTGATGCTCCTTGATAACCGCCAAGTCCTATTTTTTCACATAGATACATCATTGGAATATTTAGTATAGCGTTTGCTATAAAGCTTATTAGTAAGACAATTACAGCTGTTTTATTTTTGTTTGTTGTTTGTAAAATATTGATTAGTATTGTTATAAGAGAAAATGTAATTGATTGGATTATGAAACATCTGAATACTTCTATACAAAGTTCATTATATCCATAAAATATTATCCATACAGGTCTTGCTAGTAAAAATATTCCGGCTGTAGCAGGTATTGTAAAAAATAGTAGGGATGATATAGCTTGGTTTATTTTGTAGTTTAGAGGTATTTGTTTTTTTCTAATAAAATCTGCTGCTATATTAGGTATTAGGCTTGTTGATATTCCCATTGATACGGATATTATTATCATACTTAGTTTTGATCCCCATGTACCTATTACTGAAAATGCGGTTTCAGCTACTTCTGATGAATATCCCATATCAGTAAGTGTTCTTACAACAGTTAATGTGTCTACTAGGTTATAAGATGATTTTAAAACATCTACAATTATAAATGGAAGTGCGAGTAAAAGAATTTGCTTTATTAAATATTTTGTTGTGAATTTTGCTTCTTCTTTTAATTTACTTGCTTTTGTATTAAAGTCAGCGATATTTTTCTTTCTTTTTAAATATAAGTAAGCTAGGGCTGATATAGCTCCAACAGTAGCCGCAAATACTGATATAGCTATAGCAATTGATTCTTTTAAATGTAGTATATTTAAACTTATATAACATCCTGTGATTATTACTATAACTCTAACTAGTTGTTCTATAACATTTGATATACTAGGTGGTGTTATAAATTTATGACCTTGATAGTATCCTTTCATAACTGATAGTGAAGGGACTATTAGTAGGGAAAAAGCAACAATTCTTATTACTAATGTAATATCTTCAACACTGTTTCCTCCAGTTGCTTTTCCTAATATGAATGAAGATATAAATGGAGCAATTACAAATAATAGTATGAAAAAGAATGTTCCAAGAGCTGTTATGATTATATTTCCAAGTTTATATATTTTTTCTTTTGTGTAATTATATCCTAAACTGTTATATTCACTTACAAGTTTACTCATAGCAATTGGAATTCCGCTTGTTGAAAGGGATAGGAACACTGCATATATTGAATATGCGTAACTATATAATGCAGCTCCTTGATTTGATATCATTGCATAAAATGGAATAACATATAAAAGTCCTATAACTTTGCAAATTATTATTCCAAGTGTTGCGATAAAGCTTCCTTCTATAAAACTGTTTTTTTTCATATTTCACCTCTAAAGTAAAAGTTGACTTTTGTCAACTTTAGTATTTTGATATTCTATCATTCCACCAATTATAATGTCCACTTGGGAAGTTAACTATACTTCTTGGATTGAATGTGTGGGCCATAAATGATGACCAAGTTTTATAATCTATACCATATAATCCTGTTGCGATAGTAAAGTGGTTATGTGGACCGGTTGTACATGAGTCCCATGGTGTATAGTTTGATGGGGTAGATGAGTTATGACCACCACCCATGATACCAATAACAGTATCTTTTGTTACGACGTCTCCTTTTGATACTAATGCTTTAGCTAAATGCATATACATAGTTGTATAAGTTGAACCATTAGTCATTCTGTGATGTACTAAGACATATGTTCCGCCACAACTTGATTTATAAATAATTCCTGATACAACACCAGTTCCTGATGCGTATACATTTACATTTGTTCCAGGTTTTGTTGAAATATCTATTCCTGAATGGAATCCTGAGAATGTTCCTTGACGATTTGTACTATATTCACTTGTTACAAATCCTTTTTCTAATGTACGATAGAATTTAGTATTACTTGGTAATACTTCTCTACCACAAGTTTTAATATCTTCAGAATCTTTACATCCTAGATCTGAATATAGTTGAACTAATTCTTTTAAATATTTTATTTGATCTTCAATATCCATTTCGACATCTAAGTATTCTTTTAAGTTACTACCAAGTGATGAATATTGTTCTTCTAGTTCTTCTTGTTGTTTTGTTAATGTTTTTCTTTTTTCTTCTATTTCTTTTTGTTTTTGTTTATTTTTATTTATTGTATCATTGTATTCTGTTATTAATTTATCATTATATTCAGCAAGTTGTTCTGCAACAGCGGAACGGTATATGAATTCTGTAAAATCGGTTGCATTAAATATATATTCTAAGTAAGCATTATCACTGTTAGCTATTTGAGAAAAATTAATAATTTCTTTTATTTGATCTTCTTTTTGCTCAATTGAAGCATTTAATGATTCAATTTCAGCGTCTAGATTCTTAATATCTCTATATGTTTGTTTTATATTATTTTGAATAGTATATATTTTACTGCTTACTTGATCCATTTGATCTTTTGTAAGTGATTGCTTATTTTTATTATCTCTTAGTTTTTGTTCTTCTTTATCTAGTTCAGCTTTTAATTCTCCAAATGTTTTAGCTTCTACTTGGTTTTGATTGTAAGTTGACAGTATCATAAAACATATTAAAGATATAAAAGCTATTCTTTTTATTATCTTTTTCATGTTACCTCCATTATTAATAATAATTATAGCAAAATTTGTCTTAAATAACAAGTTGTCCATAATAAAACGAAGATTAATCTTCGTTATAAGTTTTTTAGTTCAATTGTATCTTCTTCCATTATTTTTTTATGAGCTTCTAGTTTTTCTATTTCTGGATTCTTAATCTTATCTATTTTATCTATGTAGTTTAGTGTATAACTAATTATTACTAGTATTTGTAGGTTTATAGTTGCGTAGCTAAGACCTAGAACTAAAAAGTCTAATTTAGATAAGAATGCGTATATGAATGATATTACTATTAATACAAAAAGAAATGTCGTTTTAACTTTTCCAATAAATAATGTTTCTGATTTCTTTAGATTTTTATAGTAGTATAAATTCATAATTCCTATAATTATTTCAAGCGTAAATACAATTAATAAGATAGATGATTTTTTAGTTAATGCTAGAAGGAGAGATGAAGCGAATACTTTATCACTTACAGCATCAAGTTTTGCTCCTAATTGACCTGTTACTTGCCATTTTCTAGCTAGGTATCCATCTAGTAGATCTGTTATTGATCCTATAATAGTTAGTATTAATACAATTGTTACTTGGTTTAAAAGTCCAAATATTAGTATTACTGGGGCTATTACTAATCTAAAGCATGTTAGTATATTTGGAATAATTTTTTTATATTTGTATGGTATTTTCATAAAACTCCTTTCATACACTTTAATGTATTAGAAATAATACAGTGGAAAACGGTAGTGCTACTGTTTTCCTTTTTAAATGAAATAATAAAGTGTATATATCATATATATACTTAAAGATATAGATGCTATTATAGTAAAAAATTTCTTAATATTTGTATTTTTAAATAGTTGTGAGTTGATATAAGATATAACAAATACAGTTAGTATTATTGTTTGAATTAAATATAGGTCACCTTTATTTTTTGTTATATTAAAGTATATGAAGCCACATGTTATAAAGAATAAAAGGATTAAGCAAAAGCCAAAAAAAGTATCATATAAAAAATTTGAAATAGATGTTTCATCTTGTTTTGAAACTTTATTTTCTTTTATTTCTGTTAATCTTTTAAATTCAAAATTTTCTTTTTTTTCTAGTTGTTTTTCTTTTTTTCTTTGTCTTTTTAATTCTTTTCTTTCTTTTTTTGTTACTTCTTCTTTGAATAAATCAACTAATTCATCGGCATTTATCTTACTCATAATATCACCATTTTAATTATACTAAAAAAAATGAAAAAATGAAATATGATATTTCATTTATTTTTTTGATGAGATATAATCTAGTTGGAGGTTTTTTATGAAGAGACTAATGGATAGTAATATATATGAAGCATCTGGTAAGGTACTCATAAGTGGCAGTTGCCTTCCTAATATGGAAAAAGAACAATTTGATTGTTTTTCTAATAATTATGATAATGTTTTCTTTTTATGTTTAGAAGAAACTCATATTAATATGGCTGTTTCAAAAATTATTGGAATGATATCAAATGGTAAGGTAAAACAACTTGATTTTGTTTCTGTAAATAAATCACCACATTGTATCCAGCTACATTATATTAAGCGTGAGATAAATAGAGTATTTAATAATGTTTCAATGAATAATTATGTTATTGAAAAGGGTAAGGTTTATCATATAAGTGATGATACTTTGTCTTTATCTAAAAATTTGGTTAAATTAAATGAAAAAGAGGTGTAAACCTCTTTTATGCTGCTTCTTTAACTTCTATATCTTCATATTCTTGAACTACTTTTTTATATGTTTCATAAACTTGTTTATAGTTTTTTAAATATTTGCTTATATCTGGATTTGAAAATGGGATTACTTTAAAACCTCTCCATGAAGATTGATTATAATAATTATATAAAAGTTCTGCTTTAACGTTATCAATTTTAATTTCTTTATTATTTCCTTTTGTTGTTTTTGTGATATTTAGACTTGCCATTAATTCAACTGTTTTATTATAATTTTGATCTTGCATTTGAGCTGAAATAAAGTTTCCAAGTGAATAGAAAACAACTGTGTTTCCTATATGTTCTATTGGTTGAATGACATGTGGGTGAGTACCTATTACTATATCAACATTTTGTTCTGCTAAAAAATTTGCCATATCTTTTTCATATGCTGTTGGGGTATGTGTATATTCAACTCCCCAGTGCATAGCTACTATTAATACATCAACTTTGTCTCTAACTCTTGCAATATCTTCTTTTACTGTTTCTTTATATTTTTGATATTCTGTATCACGTGATGGATCATTTATAACAAGATCGGTAGGCCAAACATTTACTAGATATTCTTTTCCAGAAGGAACACTTATTCCATTTGTACCATATGTATAATTTAGCATAGTATATGATATATCATTCTTTGTTTTGATTATTACTTCGTTTCTTTCTTCAGTAGATGAGTAACTTCCAACTGCTAAAACATCTTTAGTATTCCAATATTCTCTTGAACTTAGTATGGCTTTTTCGCCTCTATCCATAGTATGATTTGTTGCTAGGCTTACTAGATTAAATCCAGCATCAATCATTGCGTCTCCAGCTTCTTGTGGTGAGTTAAAAGTAGGGTAATCTGATAATCCTAACTTTGTTCCACCTAGGACTGTTTCTTGATTATAATAGGCTAAGTCATAATCTTTTACAATATCTTTGACGTATGATATTAATGGTTTAAAATCATATCCTGTTCCATTTGCTTGACGGGCTGCTTCTTTGTAAACACTACTATGTATTAGATTATCACCAACCATAACCATTGAAAGAGAAGTTACTTTTTCTTGTTCTTCTTGTTTTACTTCTTCTTTTCTAGGTTCAGGTTTTCTTAGTAATTCTGGTATTAGAATCACTGCTAATACTACTATTAAAATTAATGGTATTAATAAAAATAATTTATTAAATTTCTTACTTTTTTGTTTTTTTAATTCTTTTATTTTTCTTCTTGCTTCTTTTTTTATTTCTTTTTTTCTTATATCCATAAATACCTCTTACTTTCTGTTTTTAGTATAACATGTTTATGTGTCAATGTAAATTTAGAAAGTAAGTTTGTCTTGAATATAGGTTTATAAAATGTTATGATGTTAATGAATTAAGGTGGTTGATTTATGAAAAAGAAAATTTTTAAAAAGCAAAACATTTTTATTGTTTTAAGCATTTTATTTATAACAGGATGTTGTATATTTTATGGTGGAAGGTTTGTTTATTATTATTTAGACAGTAAGAAACCAGAAACAGATAAGTCTTTTTCGGCTTTACTTAAATCTAATAACATGAATAATAAAAATTTTAAAGTTATTTCAACTTCTTACTATTTTACGGATAGTGATAATGATAACTATGTTTTATATTCTGGAGTTTTATTTAGAGCTTTTAAGATAGATAGTGAAGAGAGAATTTATTTAATTTCTGATAGTTCTGTTACTTCTTTAGCGATGGGTGAAAATAAAATATTTACTAATTCTTATATAAAAGAGTGGTTAAATAAATCTAATAATGATAATAGTGGAATTTTATCAAAAAATTTAGTCACTTCTTCACTAGTAAATACAAGAGTTTGTGTTGATAAGAAAGATAAAGCCAATAACAATGAATGTAATAAATATGTGTCTGACTATTTAATAGGTTTATTAGATATGGAAGATTATATTAATATGGGTGGATCTAAAAGTTTTGTTAATACAGGAGAAGATTTTTATCTAGTAAATAACAATGGTAAAAAAGATTGGTATGTTACTAATAGTGGTAATGTAGCTTTGTCTGATGGTACTAATGTTATCGGTGTTAAACCTGTTGTTTCTCTAAAAAGTGATATTCAAGTAAAATCTGGTAGTGGAAAAAAAGATGATCCTTATGTTATTGATGGTAGCTATTTTGGAAGTTATGTAAAATTAGGTAATGATACTTGGAGAGTAATTGGTGAAGAAGAAAATAATTTACGTTTACTCTTAACTGATTATTTGAAAGTAAATGGTACTAAATTAGAATACGCTTACTCAACATCTAATTACAAATATGATAGTACTAAGAAAAATACTTTGGCTTATTACTTAAATCATACTTATTTGAATTCTTTATCTTATGAGAATGTTATTATTTCTAGTAATTATTATAATGGATATTATGGGGCAGATAATGACTATGATTACAAAAAGACATTTGCAACAACTGTTAAAGCTCGTGTTGGAATATTGTCAATAGGTGATATTAATTTAAATAAATTTACTAATACAGCTCTTGCAACTGGAGTTAATAAAAGTGGTAATTTAGTTTATGTAACTTCAACTAATTCTTCTCTTGCAAAAGATAATGTTACTAGTGATTTAAATGTTGTTCCTGTAATTACAATTTCAAAATCTTCACTTAAAACAGGTGATGGAACAAGTAAAAAACCTTATGGATTGGAGTAAGTTATGAGTGATAAAGAAATAAATGAAGAAATAAAAAGAATAAAACAAGAAGAAAAGGAAGCAATAAAAGAGTTAGATAGTGAAAATTCTCTTAATAGGGAACATAAAAAATATAAAATAAAAAAATTAACTGTAGTTTGTTTTATTGCCGATGTTCTTGCATTAATGGGATTTTTCATGATGTATGGTCCAATTGGAACTGTTCGCAACTTATATGTTACAACAGCTAGCAAGACTATGGAACATGCATATTTAGCTAAAATCTTTTATACAGATAAACAAATTTCTAATATTTTAAGTAAAAATTATTTTGTAGAGATAGATGATGATAGTAATTTAAATGATATAGTTATTGATACGTCTGAAAAAAGTAGCTATTCTAATAAGTATGAAAAAGAACTTTTGACTAGAGATGAAGGAAATGATTTATATAAAGTATTAAATATTAAGGTTGGTGGGGCTGATGCATATTTAGTTGCGATATATGATCCATCAAAAGTAAAAGCGATTGGTATGAAAGAATTTGGCGGTAAATCTGGAGAAAGAATTATTACTATGTGTAAGAGATATGGCGGAGTTGTTTGTATAAATGGAGGAAGATTCGTTGATCATGGATATGGCTCTGGTATTCCACAAGGATATGTTATCGAAAATTCTAAAATTCGTTGGAGTGATGGCGAAAATGATTCTGAAAGAGGTAACATTATAGGTATTAGTAAAGAAGGAAAATTAATGCTTTTAAATGATGTTACTGGTAAGGAAGCATTGGCTCAAGGTGTTGATAGTGGAATTGAATTTGGACCATTTTTGATTGTTAATGGTAAATCAATGTCTATTGTTGGAGATCCTTGGGGAAAAGCTCCAAGAGTTGCAATAGCTCAAAGAAAAGATGGAGTTATGATGTTTTTAGTAGTTGATGGTAAAAATTATATTAATGGTGCAACACTTCAAAATATGATTGATACGTTAGAATTGTATGGGGCTTATAATGCAGCCAACCTAGATGGTGGGCAATCTGCTACATTAATTGTAAATGATAAACTTTATAATAATCCACCAGCAGCAGCTAAGTCTACAAACGGTAGATATGTTGTAACTGGATTTGGATTAATACCTTAAAAAAGCAGTCTTGCTTTTTTTTTTTTATTTTTTGTTATAATATTTAGCATTTGTAAGGAGGCCTATTGTGGAAAAATTTAGTACTATTTATCCTTTTACTACTGAAATGATTAGCGGATATATAGAATATATGGATGTTTCTTGTAAGTCAGTCTTGACTGTTGGTTCTTCATTTGATCAAGCGTTTAATGCGTTATTATATGGTGCAAAAGATGTTACTGTGATTGATATCAATAAAAATGCTTTAGAATTTTATAAAAGGAAGTTAGAGATTTTATTAACATCAAACAAAGATGAATTTTACAAGAATGTATTACAATTGCCTTTTAATTATAATTTTGATGAACTTTTTTTAAAAAGAGATGTTTCTATAATGAATAGTTATATGCAAAGTGAAGATAATTTTTCTAAACTAAAAGAAATCTTAAGTTCAAAAACAATAAAATTTATAAATGATGATATTTTCAGGTTTGATAAGGTTGAAAATAAATATGACAGAATAATATTTTCTAATGTTTTACAAAGTATAAAAGCATTTCTAACTGTTAATACTAAAGATGAGTTTATTAAATGTTTTATATTCATAAATTTGATAATAACAAGAAAACAGATGCGATTGTTGTATACGAAAAAAAGTAAAGTAGTGTAAATTCTACTTTTTTTTCTTTGATAAAAAAGGTATAATTAAAATGGTGATGATATGGAATTCCGAGATTTATATGATGAATTTAGAAATCCTATTTTTAAAACAATTAAAAAAGGTGAAAAACCTAAAAAAGGTGAATTTTATGTTACCGTTGTTATTGCAATTGAAGATATGGATGGACGTTTTTTAATTCAGAAAAGATCTCCTATGAAAGGTGGTCTTTGGGCAACTACTGGGGGTCACCCTAAGACTAAAGAGAGTTCTCTTGAGGGAATTTTGACTGAAGTAAAAGAAGAAATGGGATTAGATTTAGATAAAAATAAGATTGTTCTTTTTGATACAGTTAAAACAGAAGATGATTTTGTTGATTATTATTATATTAAATGTCCTATTGATGAAGAAAAGATAGTTTTACAAAAAGAAGAAGTATCAGATTATGCATTTAAAACAAAAAAAGAATTATTTGAAATGTTTGATAAAAAGATGTTTCACCCCAAACATGAATATATGATGAGAAAATGTTTCAAGTTTTTAGAAAATGGAGGTATATAAAATGAAAAAAGGTATAATAATATTTGTTATGATTTTATGTTTTGCTTTAGGTTGTATTTATTTTTACTCAAATAAGAAGCCTGATAATAAAGGTGATAATAATACTCCTGGCAATTCAGAAGAAGCTAAACCAGTTGAAAAGAAATTAGAAATGATTGTTACTGAAAGTAGTGAATGTGATTCAAAAAAGAAATTTTATTTTGAAAGTGATGGAAAGAGATTTTATTTAGTATGTACAACTGGTGCTTGGTTAGTAAAAGGGGATAAAATGTCTTTTTCAAGCGCGATTAGTTCTGGTATATATTCTATGGATAAAGTATTTAGTTTGTACACTAAAGAAGAAAAAGAAAACTATAACTTATATAAAAATGATGAAGCAAGTTTAATCGAATGTAAAAATGGTGATGTTGTTATAGGAACAAAATCTTTAGAATATAAAGATGAATACTGTAAAAGAACTTGTACTTTTACGAAAACATTTTATATATTAAATGTTGATGACTCAGATAAAGACTATTTTGATATAACTTTAATGTTTGGACAAGAACTTGATACAGTTAAAGTTAAGAAAAGTTTGAATAAAAAATATTCTATCAATGGGGCTTATGAATTTACTTTTATTAAAGATGAAATAGATAAATTTGAAGATTCTTCACTTAAAACAATATTTACTGTATTTAACCTTGAAAGCGTAAAAAAATCTGATAAAAAAGATGGTAATTTTACTAATGAAAGTGTATGTAATATAAATTAATATGGATTTTTTAGAGCGTTTTTATTTATTAGCAGGGGATAAGGTTTTGAATGTAGGTAAGCTAAATATTTTAATTATTGGTTTAGGCGGAGTTGGATCTTATACACTTGAAAGCTTGGCTAGAATGGGCGTAGGTAATTTTACTATAGTAGATTATGATACAGTAGATGTATCAAATATTAATAGACAAATATATGCACTTCATTCAACAATAGGTGAAAAAAAAGTAGATGTTGCTAAAAGAAGAGTTTTAGATATTTCACCAACTACTAATGTAAATATAATAGATACTAAAATAACTTTAGAAAATATTGATAAATTAATGCTTGGAAGTTATGACTATGTAGTTGATGCATGCGATTCAGTTGAAATAAAAAAAGAACTAATAAAGTTATGCAAAGAGAAAAATCAAAAATTAATTTCTTCAATGGGAACTGCTAACAAACTTGATCCAACTAAGCTTAAAATAACAGATTTATCTAAAACAAATTATGATCCTATTGCTAAAGTTCTTAGAAAGTATGTAAAAGATAATCATATTAAAGGTAAAATTACAGTTGTTTCATCAGATGAAGTTCCATTTAAATTACAAGGAAAGTTAGGAAGTGTTTCTTTTGTTCCAAGTGTTGCAGGACTTCTTATAACTTCTCATATTATACGTGAGGTGATATATGACAAAGATTGAAGCTAAGATTCCTTTTTTAAGTGGTAGTGTATTAGGTTTTGGAATAAAAGAAGAAAAAATATTGAAAGCAATTGAAAAAAACAAAAAAATAATTGCGTGCGATTTAATTGATTCAATTTCATTATCTAAAGATAAGAAAAATGGTTCTTCAATGAGACTTAGCTACCATAAACTTAGAAAAAGATATTGTAATAAAAAAGTTGATTTTATTATTGTTAATGAAAATGAGATGAATTTATTAGAAAAAAAATTACTTCCTTTTTATATAGATGCTTGTTCTAATAGTATTTATATATATGGTGATTATCAATTAGAAAAGATAAGAAAAAGATTTAAAAGATATAATGTTTCTATAAAAGAAGATGATTCGGTTTTAGTTATAGATACAAGTCTTTCTAAACATAATAAGTTAAAAGATCCTTTCTATTATGTTTTTGACTTGTTAAACGACTTAATTGATCTTATAACTGACTTTTTAGTTAGTTAGACTTGTGATTATATCTAAAATTTGGTACAATTTAGTTATTCATGATAGTAGGTGATAATATGGATTACACAAAGATTTATGACAGTAATGAATTGAAAGATGCCTATACAAAGGCTATCTTAAAAGAAGTTTTCTTGATACTTAAAGAAAGGGGATATAATCCTATTAATCAAATAGTTGGATATTTGATGAGTGGAGATTTAGGCTATATAACATCTTATAAGGATGCTCGTGAAAAAATATGCAGTATTGATAGAAGTAAAATTCTTGAAATATTGGTTAATGAGGTTGAGAATTTTTGAGAATATTAGGACTTGATTTAGGAACTCGAACTTTAGGACTTGCACTTTCTGATTTAACGGAGACTATTGCGTCATTTTATGGAACGCTTCGATTTGATGAAGGAGATTTTAATAGCGCTATAGAAAAGTTAAATGATATAGTATCAAAAGAAAATGTTTCTTTATTTGTTTTAGGATTACCGAAGAATATGAATAATAGTTTGGGAGACGCTGCTGATCGTTCTTTAAAATTTAGAGAAATGCTTGAGAAAAGATTTAATATTGAAGTTATTATGCAAGATGAAAGACTTACTACTGTTGAAGCAACTTCTTATTTACTAGAATCTGATATGTCTAGAAAAAAGAGAAAATCAAAAGTAGACGGGTTGTCAGCTGTATTAATACTTCAAACATATTTAGATAGAAAGAGATGAGATTATGGAAGAAAAAATGACATTTAAAGTATTTGATGAGAATGGAAAAGAAATAGAATGCGAAGTTTTATTTACTTTTGAGTCAGATGAGACTCATAAAAATTATATTGTTTATACAGACAATACAACAGATGAAGATGGTAATACAAAAGTATATGCTTCAATTTATACACCTGATGTAGAAGAAACTAAACTAGAAGCTATTACAACAGATCATGAATGGGCAATTATTGAAAAAATATTAGGAGAACTTCAAGAAGAGGCAAGAAAGGCAGTAGAAGAAGAACAAGCAGAATCATAATGCAGAAGAGAAGAAAGCTTAGTATAAAAAAGATTTCTATTGCTTTTGTTATTTTTGTGGTTCTTGTAATTTTGGGGAGTTTTTTAACATATAAATTGAATTTAAGAAGTGTAAGTAGCAAATCAAATGAAATTAGCTTTGTAGTTTCAAATGGCTCTACTTATCAATCTATAGCTTCTTCTTTAAAGAAGAATAAATTAATTCGTTCAGAATTATTCTATAAAATATATATAAAATTAAATTCTCCATCTAATTTACAAGTAGGAGAGTATAAGTTAAATCAAAATATGTCTGTTAGTCAAATAATAGATGTTTTAGAAAGTGGCTCTAATTATAATCCTGATACGGTTAAAATAACTTTTAAAGAGGGGATAACATTTAGAGATGTAGCTAAATTAATTAGTTCATCATTTAATATATCTGAAGGTGATATTTATAATAAGATAAAAGATGAAACTTATTTAAATTCATTGATAAAAAATTATTGGTTTTTAACTGATTCTATAAAAAACAAAAAAATATATTATTCTTTGGAAGGCTATTTATTTCCAGACACATATGAATTTAATTCTAAAGATAGTTTAGAATCTATTTTTAAGAAAATGTTAGATAATACTAATACAAAATTAGCTAATTATAAGTCAGCTATTGAAAGTAGTAAATATAATGTTCATGAGATTATTACTATGGCTTCTATTATTGAAAAAGAATCTAGTGGTTCTACATCTGACATATTAGATAATACTAATTACAATGTTTATCAAGCAGTATCTGGAGTTTTTTATAATCGTTTAAATTCTGGATGGAGTTTAGGTAGTGATGTTACTACATATTATGGGTTAAAACTTGATTTACATGAGCGTGATTTAACTAGTAATGAGTTAGCTCAAGTAAATGCATATAATACACGTTCATCTTCAATGGCTGGGAAACTTCCTGTTGGACCTATTTGTATGCCATCAATAGAAGCAATCAATGCCTCTATTAATCCAATGAAACATAAATATTATTATTTTGTTGCGGATAAGAATGGTAAAACTTATTTTAATCAAAATGCGACTGGACATTCTAATACAATAAGCAAATTAAAGCGTGAGGGAAAATGGTACGAATATTAGATGAAATAAAAGATTATGCTCATAAAAATAATGTTCCAATTATGTTAGATGATGGAATAGAATTTTTAACTAATTATATAAGAGAGAATAATATAAAAAACATTTTAGAAATAGGAAGTGCGATAGGTTATTCTGCTATTTCAATGGCTCTTGTTAGTGATGATGTTCATGTTACTACAATTGAAAGAGATGTTAATCGTTATAACGAGGCAATAAAAAATATTTCTAAAATGCATCTTGAAGATAGAATTAATGTTATATTATCTGATGCTTTTGATGTAGAACTTAATGATTGTTTTGATTTAATATTTATTGATGCTGCTAAAGCTCAATATATTAAATTTTTTAATAAGTTTGATTCTAATCTTAAATCAGGTGGTGTTGTATTTTCTGATAATTTAAATTTTCATGGACTTACACATACAAATGAATATATCGAAAGCAGAAATGTTAGAGGTTTAGTTAGAAAGCTTAATCAATATATAGATTTTTTAAATGAAAATAAAGATTATAATACATCATTTTATGATATTGGTGATGGAATTAGCGTAAGTATAAAAAAATAGAGAAGACAAATAATTAAATTTGTCTTTTTAATTACAAAAAATTAAGTTTAAGATAATAAGTATAGTAATTAATGAAACATATTATGTTGAGTCATGGTTAAAAAATTATGATTATAAGAAACTAAATAATGTATTTAAAAATGAAGAGTTTAACATCTTTATTTTTTTATTGAATGCGCTTACATTTTTAAAACATAATGTTTTAAAATTATATATCTATTTTTTAAAATTATTATAATTAATTCATACTATAATAACAGGACAATTAATATAGTACGTTTAAGAGAGAAGGATATGATATGAGAGGTATTAATAGTAACTCTAATTTTTATCGTGTTAACAGTACAAATATCAGTACTGGTTTTTATGTTTCCTTCTTTTCTAATTAAAAAGAAGGAGGATATAAATGAAAAAGGGTAAAAAAGGATTTGTAGTAAGTGCGGTATTGTACCCACTACTAGTATTATTTCTAGCAATAATCATGGGACTTTTATCAATGACAGATACAAGAAAAAGAATATTAGATAAAATGAAACTAGAAATAACAGATAATATATTTGATGATGCAGCATGCTCTTGCGATACAATATTAGCAAAACTAAACTACATTATCGCAAATGGAACAGGAGGCAGTGGCGGAGATACTGGATCATATGCATATAACAAATTAACACTAAATGTAAAAACATATGAAGCATATAGTGACTTTCCAGTGGTAGGAAACATAATAGGAGATATCGCAGTATTATCAGATACACCAATAAAAAACTATTATGTATCAACAAGTGTACCAAAAAGTCCACAAGAAGGAACAGTATGGATAGTACAAGATAATACAAGTAATTATTATGTAACAAGTGACTGGAATAGAATCGGTATAAGTTATGTAATGCAATATGAAAATAGTAAATGGGTATTAAAGAAATCATATGTATACAATGGTGAGTCTTGGACAATGCTTTATTATGTAAAACTTAGTAATAGTTATGTAGATTTAACTGCAACAGATATAAATGCAGATATCGAGACAAACTTTGATTATACTGGAGAATTTCAAATGTATACTGCAAGGTTTTCTGGATACTATAAGATAGAATTATGGGGAGCTCAGGGCGGAGTTATCTGGAGCGGAGGTAAAGGAGCATATACATCAGGAGAGATATATTTAGATGCAGGACAAGTCCTTTATATATATGTAGGCGGAAAAGGTTCTGGACAAACAGGGGGCTGGAACGGAGGCGGAAATGGTGGTACTAATAGTGGTGATGATCGAAGATATGGTCGTGGAGGCGGTGGAGCTACTGATGTTAGACTAGTGTCTACTAGTGACAAAGCCCTTTGGAATGAAACTTCTTCCTTACTTAGTAGAATTATGGTCGCAGCTGGAGGTGGAGGCGATGCTCACAGATACTATACCCCAGATAGTGGTAACTATTATTCTAATGGTTATGGCGGAGCCGGAGGGGGACTTAAAGGTTATGATGGTTCTGTAGCTGCTTCTAAAAATTGGGGAACTAGTGGACAACAAGGAATGGGTGCTAACCAAGCAACACCAGGTTATACTTTGAGTTTATTATCTTCTACTGGTGATTTTGGCTATGGAGGAACAACTCCTGAAACTGGAGCCGGTGGAGGCGGCGGTTGGTATGGAGGCGGTGCTTCTAATATAGGTGGAGTTGGAGCTGCTGGTGGATCTAGCTATATATCAGGTCATGCAGGATCAGATTCAGTTTCTATAGCTGAAACAAATAAACAAAATGGAAATATAGTTCATAGAGGTAGTAGTCATTATGATGAAAATTACTGGTTTAGAAACACTGATATGATAGATGGTAATGGATATAGGTGGGGAGAAGAAAGATATTCTTCAGTAGTAGGTATGCCTACAATTGATGGAAGTACAACTATGACAGGAAATACTGGTAATGGGCATGCCAAAATAACATTAATGACAGTACAAGTAATCGAGGAAAATGAATTAAATAAATTAAGACAAGATAGTGAAAAAGTTTGGAGTTATTCATATTCCGGTAATAGTCAGACCTTAGGAAAGTATCAATTGTTTGAAGCACCAGTATCTGGAACTTATTCTATAGAAGCATGGGGAGCTCAAGGTGGAGTTATTTGGAACGGTGGAAAAGGAGCATATACTTATGGCGACATAGACCTAAAGAAAGGTGAAAAACTATATGTATATGTTGGCGGAACAGGAAATGGCTCAATTGGCGGTTGGAACGGCGGTGGCAGTAACACTAATTCTGCAACAGCTGATGATCGAAGATATGGTCGAGGCGGAGGTGGAGCTACTGATATTAGATATCAATCAACATCCAGCATAGATAGCTGGTATGGAATAGATTCAATTAAATCACGAATCATGGTTGCGGCAGGAGGCGGTGGAGATGCCCAAAGATATTATAATCCAGATAGCGGCAACTATTATTCTAACGGCTATGGCGGAGCAGGAGGCGGAATTACCGGATACGATGGTTCTGTAGCTGCTTCTAAGAATGGTTGGAGTACTTATGATAATAGAGGTACAGGTGCTGGGCAAGGAATTGCTGGATATATATATAATAATATTAAAAATACAGGAGCTTTTGCTCAAGGAGCAACTTCTCCCGACACAGGTGCTGGAGGCGGCGGAGGCTGGTATGGCGGTGGTGCATCACAAATAGGTGGTGTAGGAGCAGGAGGTGGCTCTTCATATATAAGTGGTCATAATGGCTCAAATTCAATATCTGAGGAATCAACAACTGCAGATATTTTACATACTGGAAGTAGATATCATTATAGTAATTTTTATTTTAGTAATACAAAAATGATAGATGGGAACGGTTATGAATGGTCTACTGTTAGAGGTGCTTTAGTTAGTATGCCAACAAAAGGAAAGACTAGTACTATGACTGGAAATACAGGAAATGGTTATGCGAGAATAGCCTTAAAAGAAATTAATGAAACTTCAAGAGATAAACAAGAAGAAAGCGAATGGCATTATGAATACGCTGGTAAAACAGCTAATACAGGATCTTATCAAGAATTTACAGCTTCTGTATCAGGTGTTTATAGATTTGAACTATGGGGAGCTCAAGGTGGAGTTATCTGGAGTGGTGGAAAAGGATCATATACATCTGGTGAAATGTATATGAATGCTGGAGAAAAACTTTACATATATGTAGGCTCTAAAGGAATTAATACATATGGTGGCTGGAATGGCGGAGGTGATGGTGCTATTTCAACTGGAGATGATAGAAGGAATGGTCGAGGTGGCGGAGGAGCAACTGATATAAGAATATCAAAAACTTCAAATCTAAGTATAACGAATGAATATGATAGTTTAACTTCACGAATCATGGTTGCTGCAGGAGGCGGCGGAGATGCTCAGCGATATTATAATCCAGATAGTGGTACTTATTATTCTAACGGCTACGGTGGAGCCGGAGGTGGACTTAAAGGTTATGATGGATATACAAATGGTAATAAGAACTGGAATTCAAATAATTCTCAAGGAATTGGAGGTACTCAGACTTTACCAGGATATGAGTATTCTAGTTTAACTAAAACGGCATCATTTGGAGTTGGACAAACTACTACTGGAAATGGAGGAGGCGGCGGAGGCGGCTGGTATGGCGGAGGTGCTTCTGAGATATCTGGTATTGGAGGAGCTGGCGGATCAAGCTATATACTTGGCCATAGTGGTTGTAGTTCTATAAGTAGTGACAGTAGCTATGCTAACTTAATACACACAGGAAGTTCTTATAATGATAATAAAGAGAATTATTATTTTACAAATACACAGATGATAGATGGCAATGGTTACTCATGGGGCGATTATAAGAAAAACGCAACATCTCAACCTACGATTGATGGATCTTCTACTCAAACTGGTAAATCTGGAGATGGCTATGCTAAAATTACGTTAAAAGAAAAGAAAAATTCCTCAAGAGAGAAAAAGAATGAAACAAGTTGGCTTTATACTTATGCTGGTACAACTTCACTTTCAGGACAATATCAAGAATTTAATGTTGAAATGAGTGGAACATATAAGATTCAATTATGGGGAGCTCAAGGTGGATCAATATGGAGTGGCGGGAAAGGTGGTTATACAGAAGGTAACATTTATTTAACAAAAGGTACTCAATTATATATTTATGTAGGTGGAACGACTAATAATACTACTGGTGGATATAATGGTGGTGGAAATGGTGCTGTTTCAACTGGTGATGATAGAAGAACTGGTCGAGGCGGAGGTGGCTCTACTGATATCAGATTAGTATCTGGTTCGTGGGTTGATGCAAAAGGTATAAACTCACGAATTATGGTTGCAGCTGGAGGTGGCGGTGATGCTCACAGATACTATAGTCCGGATAGTGGCAACTACTATTCTAATGGCTATGGCGGCTCAGCAGGTGGACTTAAAGGTTATGATGGATATACAAATGGTAATAAAAATTGGCATTCTAATGGACAACAAGGAATTGGAGGAACTCAATCAAAACCTGGGTATACTCTTTCTGTTACTTCAAACATTGCTTCTCTTGGTATAGGTGGAACTACTACTGGAAATGGAGCAGGAGGAGGCGGTGGATATTATGGAGGTGGAGCTTCTAATATGGGTGGTATTGGAGGAGCTGGCGGTTCAAGTTATATATCAGGACATGAAGGATGTATTGCAATTGATGCATCTGGTTCTCCTCTTGTTGATAGTTATACTACTTTGGCTGATTCAGTTCATTTATCTGGATATAAATTTACAAATACATATATGGTAGATGGAAATGGATATTTCTGGGATACTGAAAAACGTACTTTGGTTAATCAATATGATAATACAGGCACAACTACTCAAGCAGGTCAAAGTGGTAATGGATATGCCAAGATAACATATTTAGGAGCTTAGCCTATGAAATTTAATAATAAAAAAATAATAACAGTATTACTAGTACTTTTAATAGTATTAGTAATGCTTGCTATTATATTTAATTTTATAAAAAAAGATAATAATAAAAAAATAGATTTAGCTATTTCTACTTACAATAAAATACATACTTTATATTTGTCAGGAAATGGCATTGAATATGTTTATGATGATGCCTATAATAGAAGGTATATAGAAGAAGATAATAATAAATATTATGAAATAAAAAATAAAGATTTATTTACAAATTTAATATCAGAGAAATCTCTTGATAAGTTACTAGATTCTTTGAATATAAAAGAAAAAGATGATAAATATTATATAAGTGATTTTGGAAGAGGTATTTCTAATTACTATGGTACTAAATTTAAAATAAAACATAGGAGAAAAAATAAAATAGAATATATAGCTATTTCTACTTTTTGCAAAAAAGATTTTATTGTATATTACGGAGATAGATGTATGATAGATGGCTATTATGAAATAGAAAAACCATTTACTTTGGTAAAAGAAGATGGGGTTTGGAAAGTTCTAGAATATACATCAATCTTTCAATTTAGTGATCGAGAACTTAAATAACGCAATGCGTTATTTTTGTTTTGACTATATTTTTTTAAAATAATTTAGTATAATGTTTCTAAGAGGTGATATTTATGTTTATTGATCAAGTTACTATGGAGTTATATGCTGGAGATGGGGGAAATGGCTGTATGGCTTTTCGACGTGAAAAGTATATATCTATGGGAGGACCTTTTGGAGGAAATGGTGGAAAAGGATCTGATATTGTATTTGAAGTTGATGAAGGACTAAATACACTAATTGATTTAAAATATCACCGTATTGTAAAAGGAAATAAGGGTGCAAATGGATTAGGAAAAGGCATGCATGGTGCTGGTGCTGACGATATTATAATAAAAGTTCCAGCTGGTACTATTATTACCGACCTAGATACAGGCTTAGTTATGGCTGATTTAACTAATAAAAATGATAGAGTTATAGCGGCTTATGGTGGTCGTGGTGGTAGAGGTAACATTGCTTTTGCGACTCGTAGTAATCCGGCTCCAGCATTCTGTGAAAATGGGGAACCTGGTGAAGTTAGACATGTTAAGGTTGAATTAAAACTTCTTGCTGATGTTGGATTAGTTGGACTTCCATCTGTTGGAAAAAGTACAATTATTTCTGATATATCTGCATCTAAACCTAAAATAGCAGCATATCATTTTACAACTTTAGTTCCTAATTTAGGTGTTGCAAGAAGCAGAAGCGGAAAATCTTTTGTAGTTGCGGATATGCCTGGTTTGATTGAAGGAGCTTCTTTAGGTGAAGGATTAGGAGATCAGTTTTTAAAACATATTGAAAGAACTCGCGTAATTGCTCATGTTGTTGATATGAGTGGATATGAGGGAAGAAATCCATATGATGATTATGTTTTAATAAATAAAGAATTAGAAGCTTTTAATCCTAAACTTCTTTTAAGACCACAGATTATTATCGCTAATAAGATGGATATTGAAGGAGCTTTGGAAAACTTAAATGAATTTTCTAAAAAAGTTGGAGATGTAAAAATATTTAAAGTGTCAGCTGCTTTAAATCAAGGATTAGAAGATGTAGTTGATTATTTAGGGGATCTACTTGATACTATTCCAAAGGAAGCTTTGATAAATGAGGAAGAGTTTGAAAGTCATGTTTTATATAAATTTAAAAGAGAAGAACCTTTCCAAATTTATAAAGAAGGAAATACTTTTGTTGTAAGAGGAGACGAAGTTGAAAAACTTCTTCGAATGACTAAGTTCCAAACAGAAGAATCTGCAAGAAGATTTGCAAATAAGCTTCGTAAAATGGGGATAGATGATAAACTTCGTGAAATGGGTGCGGTTGATGGTGATACTATACGTATCTTAGATTTAGAATTTGAATTTAAGGAGTAATTATGGATATAAAAATAGGTCAAATATTAAGATTGGATCAACATAACAGAGTCATTATAATTCATAGTGATGGTACATATGATGTAGTTTCATCATCATTAGACGATGAAGCTTACTATTACATTATGTATTTTAAGGAATATTTAAAGTATAATTATTTGGATGATAATGATATTCAAAGATTTAAGGAAACTGCTAGTCAACCAGCTACTTTAATATATTTAATGCTTAAAAATCATAATGACTTAATATTTACTGATACTAGTAGATATGAAGAAGATGCTAAATATGGTATTTTCTATTTACCTGATTATATTACAGAAGAACAAAAAGATGTTTATGATCGGATGAAGAAAGTATATTTTTCTCATTTTAATGAATTACTTGTTAATTGTGATTACTACATTAATGAATATCAATTAGTTGATTGCAAAGTATATGAACATGTTGTTCCACCTGATTTTGCTAAATTAGAAGAACATCTTCATGTTAAGAGGCAAAAATGAATGGAATAATTGTTGTTGATAAGCCAAGTGGTTATACTTCTCGCGATGTTGTTAATGTATTGAGTAAGAAGTTTCATACTAAAAAGATAGGTCATGCTGGTACACTTGATCCTATGGCTACAGGTGTTTTAGTCATTGCTTTTGGCAAATATACTAAATTACTTGAAATATTAACAGGTCTAGAAAAAGAGTATGAGTTTGAATGTGTATTTGGCATTAGTACTGATACATATGATATAGAAGGCAAAGTATTGGAAGATAAGAAAGTTACTCTTAGTAAAGATGATATAAAAAAAGCAATTGATAATTTTCCAGTAACTTATATGCAGGAAGTTCCAAAATATTCTGCCATTAAAATAAATGGTAAAAAGTTATATGAGTATGCTCGTTTAGGTGAAGATGTACCTCTTCCAAAAAGAGAGGTTCATATAGAGAGTTTTAATTATATAAATTCTTATGATAAAGATAATCATACATATTTAAAGGCAGATGTCGAAGTTAGTAAGGGAACTTATATAAGAAGCTTGATTGTTGATTTAGCTAATATGTTAGATACGTCTTCTTGTATGACTTCTTTAAGAAGAATAAGTCAGGGAAAATTTTCTATTGATACTTCTTATACTCTTGATGATATACTTAATGATAAATATGAATTGGTTCCTTTATCAACTGCTTTAGCTGATATACCAAAAAGAGAAGTAACTAGTGATGAAGAATTAATTATAAGAAATGGTGGCCTTATAAAAGATAGCTTTGATATAGTTTTATATACTTATTGTGATAAAGAATTAGCTATTTATAAAAGATATGAAAAAGATTTAAAATATCTAAAACCTTGGAAGATGCTTTAGCGTCTTTTTTTCTTGACATTTATATGGTTTATATTTATTATATTTTATCTAGAATGAGTTTAACAGTTTAATTATAAATAATGATTAGTATTTATTAAATGGTCGTGTAAAAGATTTATAAAATTATAAGGGTGGTTGTATGATAAAAGTTCTTTTTAGTAAAAAAAATGATAAAAATAGTTATTTAAAAATAAACAATAAGTTTTATTCTAAAAAAAGCTTCTATTCATTTCTTAGAAAAAAGTATGAAAATGATCAGATAGCTTCTTATAATATTACTTCTAGAAATGATATTAAAGTTATTAAAATAAGATTAAAAGATCATAAGGAAACTTATGCTTTATATATGCTTAAAACTGACTACTACTATAAAAAAATATTAAAGCTATTACGTGCTAAATTATATAAGACAATATTTTTGCTGCTTAATATGGTTGTAACTATATCTTTAGCTAAATCTCTTGCGGATGATATTAAAAATCATCGAGATACTGTTATAGAAGAGAATGTTGACACAGAACTTGTAGATGACTTGTTTCCTTTATATGATGATGCTTCATGTAATTTTATGGATGATGACTTTTCTTATTTACAGAATGTTGCTGAGTTTGATATTGATAAAACTTTAGATAGTGTTTTAAACGATGTAATTAAAGATGATAGATGCTCTTATGATGGAGATTTATTCCTAGAAGAAATCGATAATATTGATAAAGAAAAACTAATAAAGAAAATTAGGTCATCACAGAGTATTAAATATGATAAATTTAGTGAAGACGATATTAGCAAATTAGTTGATTATGTATATGATTATATAGAAAAAATGAAAGAAATAGATCCTAATTTTTCTGTTAAAAGATTTGCTTGTTCTTTAGAAAATTTACAGTTTTATAAAAATTTTTATTCAACTGAAGAAAATGAAAATATATATGCATTTTATACTCAACATTATATAGTATATAATGTAAAGGATGAAGATGTTTCTTTAGCTGAATGGGAACATGTTACTAATCATGAACTTACTCATTTAGAAAATGATTATTGTTCTTGTAGTAGTAACTATCATACTTTTACAACAGGTGTTGGAATACATTCGTTTTTTGATAAAGATGTTTTATTTCAACCATATGATTATAATTTCTTAAAGGAAGCATTTGCTGAAAGGGTAGCTTCTTTAATGGATGGAGAAAACGTTGCGACTTATTTGCCTGAAAATCAAGTAACAAATAATTTAGAGTTTGCTTTAGCTATTAATCCAAATTATAAAATGAATGCTATTTTAAGAAATTCAATAGAACGAGATCCAATAGGTTTTTACCAAAATTTTCCATATTTATATGATTCAAGGGAAGAAGTAACTGATTATATTCGTATGCTTAAATGTTATGAGTATAGCCTAGGATATGGACTAGAAAATTATGCTGAGTTAAAAGATGAGGATTTGAGTATTTGTTTTGACTTTAAAAATTATGCATTTTTAAAACATGTTGAATTATTTTATAAAAATTTATATATTTTAAATGAAGAAAGTAACAGTGATATTAGTTTATATACGGAAGATTTGATAAATCTTTTTACTTGTTTAATGGTTAAAGAAAATCAGGATTCTTATTCTTCAGTTGATAGTGCTTTAGTTAATGGTATTTTAATGGAAAAGTATACTGATTTTAAAAATAATTATTTAGTATATAAATATCCAAATCATATTTTTATGGATATGTATGATCCAGAATTAATGGAAGTTGGACCTATTAACTATCCTAGTGATATAGAAAGTGATAAAAGAGAGTTTTTTGATCTTTTAATAGACAATTATTCTGTAACTTTTGGAATTAGTAATTCTAGTTTGTTAAAAAAATAGAAAAAGTCTGTTATAATAAAAAAGGTGATAATATGATTTATTTAGATTATAGTGCAACTACTAAAACAAGCGATGAGGTATTAGATACTTTTGTTAAAGTGTCACATGATTTTCCATATAATTCTAATTCTCTTCATTTACTTGGTGTTAAAGCACATGAATTAGAGAATAGTTCTACAAGACAGATTGCAAGTTATTTAAATATTAAAGAATCTGAAATTATTTATACATCTGGTTCTAGTGAATCTAATAATACAGCAATAAAGGGAATATGCAATTTCTATAAAACACGTGGAAAACATATATTAACTACTAATTTAGAACATTCTAGTATATACGGTCCTCTTGGATATCTTCAAAAAAATGGATTTGAGGTTGAAATGATTGATACTGATTCAAATGGTGTTGTCATAATAGATGATTTGATAAAAAAACTTAGAAAAGATACTATTTTAGTATCAATTTGTTCTGTTAATAGTGAAACTGGTGTACTTCAACCAATTAATTTAATAGGTAAGACTATACATGAAAATTCTAACAGTTTTTTTCATGTTGATATGACTCAAAGTATTGGTAAAGTTAAAATACCTTTTGATAATGTTGATTTAGCTAGTATTTCTGCTCATAAAATTTATGGTATTAAGGGAATTGGAATGCTTTATAAGAGAGAAAACATTAACATTGAACCTTTAATTCATGGAGGAAAGAGTACAACTAAGTATAGAAGTGGAACTCCTGCTATCCCATTAATCGCATCATTTGCTAAAGCTATAAGACTTTGTTTTGATGATATAGATTCTAGATACGATTATATTTTAAAATTAAATAAAAAAATAAAAGAATCATTGAAAGATTTACCTAATGTAGTTATTAATAGCAATGATAAGTGCATTCCTCATATTTTAAATATAAGCATCTTAAATGTTAAACCTGAGACTATGCTTCATGCTTTAGAAAGTGAAGATATTTATATTTCTACTCAAAGTGCATGTTCTTCAAATGATATAAGTAAAGCTGTATTTGAAGTGACTAAAAGTGAGTTAAAAGCAAGACATAGTATACGTATTAGTTTATCTTATTTAACAACCGAAGATGAAGTTGATACTTTTATAGAAAAATTTAAAGTTATTGTGGAAAGATTGGGTAACATTAGATGAAGATTGTTAGAATAAGTGCTGTATGGTGTTCTAGTTGTATTGTAACTTATAAAGATTTTAATTATTTAAAAGAAAAATATCCTCTAAATACTTATATAGAATTAGATTATGACATGGATGATATTTCAAAATATAATGTTGGTAAAATATTACCTGTTGTTATCTTATATAAAGGTGATGTAGAAGTATCTAGGTTTGCTGGTGAAGTTGATATTAAGAAGATAGAGGAAAAATTATGAAAAAGTTAATATTTGCAGTTTTCTTATTTTTTACTAGTATTAATGTTTTAGCATATCATACTGATTTATATTTCTTTTATGATAAAGATTGTCCTCATTGTAAGAGTGAAATGGAATTTTTAGATTCTATTAAAGATAACTATGATATAACTTATCATTTTTATGAAGTTACAAATGATAAAGATAATAGCAAGTTATTAAAACAAGTTAAAACTTCTTTTAAATTATCTAGCAATTATGTTCCTTTTACTGTTATAGGGGACAATACTGTTACTGGATTTAGTGAAACAGCAAAGGATAGGATACTAAAATATTTGGATATGTGTAGTAATTATGAATGTACTGATAATGTTTTTAAGATTCAAAATGGTCAAGAAATAGAAAATAAGAAAGATAATGATCCAAAGTTTAATTTACCTTTTTTAGGTGAAGTTGATGTTAGAAAAACATCTATTCCTTTGATAGCTGTTATATTAGGTCTTATAGATGGCTTTAATCCATGTGCTATGTGGGTGTTATTATTTTTAATAAGTGTTTTATTAAATCTTAAAGATAGTAAAAGAAGATGGATTTTAGGACTTACATTTTTAGTTACATCAGGTCTTATTTACTTATTTTTTATGGTAGCGTGGTTAAATATTATGATTAGTATGTCTACTGTAAGAATTATTAGAATATTGATTGGATTATTTGCTTTAGTATTTGGAATATATTCAATATATAAGTTCTTTACTTTTAAAGTGGGTTGTAGTGTTACTGATAAGAATGAAAAGAAAAAGATAATGGATAGAACCATTAAATATACAAAAGAAAAGAGCTTTGTCTTAGCTATTCTTGGAATGATTTTTTTAGCTATATCTGTTAATTTGGTCGAGCTTGCATGTTCTGTTGGACTTCCTGTTATTTTTACTAACATATTAGCTATAAATGATTTATCTGTACTTTCATATGCTTTTAATTTATTTATATATATTTTATTTTATATGATGGACGATATTATAATATTTTTGATAGCTATGATAACTTTAAAAGTTACAGGTATATCTAATAAGTATACAAAGTTGTCTAAGATAATAGGTGGGGTTGTCATGATTTTAATTGGAATATTGATGTTATTTTTTCCATCTATCTTAATGTTTAATTTTTAACAAAAACTACAAAATTCGTCATAATTTTTAAAAACTATTGCATTATATTATTTTAAATGATATATTTAACTTAACAACGAGACTAGTATTCATCCTTTGACATTAAAGGAGTGTACTATGTCTTTTTTTAGTATAATACACTCCCTTTAAGGAAGTGAGGTGTTTTTTGTAAATTAATAAATATTTTATAAGATACTTTATTTTTAGTAGGGAGGAATAGTTATGAAAAAAAGTAAAAAGTATTTAAAAATAAGTTTTTTAGCATTTTGTTTTTCGTTAGTTAGTTTAGTAAGTGTTTCAGCAGCCGGATATAATTTTAATAATTTTACAATCCCTAAGTATCAAAATTGGGGTGTGTTGGGCTTATTTAAAACGAGTTCTACTACAGACTATGGCACAGTTAGATTATCAAATATGAATCTAGAAGCTGTGACATTTAGAGCTCGTTCAATGGATACAAATCAAAACTATGGTCCATTTGGTTCATCAAAAGTTGTTGATCAAGTTGGTGAAACTGTAAAAGTAAAATATAATCAAACTTATACTGCAAGAACTTATATACAATTGCAGGCAAGAAACCATAATTGGAATTCAGCAACAAGGTCTATTTCAGGGGTATTTTACGTAGATGGAAAATAATTTTTAAGATTTATTTTAGAAGAAGATAAAAAATCTTCTTCTAAAATAACTAATTAAAGGAGGACTTATGAAAGAACTTAAATATAATATTAACTATTTATTAAGAAAAAAAGAGTTATATATTATGATTATATTCTTACTTGTTATTGTTATTGCAAATGTATATATGGTTTCCTCTGAAGCTTTATTTAGAATGGATGATTATAAGGAAACTATTGAGACTGCTGAATATCTCCAAATATTTTCTGGGTATTCTAATTGGATATTATGTCCTATGTTTATTTTAGGAGTTCCTATTCTTAGTTCATTAGTATTTTGTGATATATCATGGACTGAAAGAAAAGGAAAAATAGATAATCTTTTATCTAATCGCTTAGATTATAAAACTAATACTATAGTAAGATTTTTTCTTGCTATATTTGGTACTTTTTTGCTTGTTTTTTTAACATTAATGTTGGATTATTTATGTTTAGTTTATTTATTTGGAAGTGGAGCTAAGATTGATTATAGTGGAGGAGCTGCTTTTAATATTTTTACTACTATAAAATTTTTAAAAGAATTATTCTATGTTAGTCCATTTTTTCATTCTGTTGTATCTATTTTACATATATCTTTAATATTTGGATTGTTAACTGGATTAAGCTATGCACTTTCATTTTATTTAAAGCAAAAAGTATTGATTTATTTTACATCACCAATTATATTTTTAGTTTTAGAAGTTTTACTTGGCAGTTCAATTGTTTTAAGAAATTTTTCTATATTATTACAAGTTGAGTTAAGAATTGGAAATATCTGGGCTTCATTAGGAATATATGCTATGTTATTTATTTCTTCAATTTTATTAATTGGACTTCATATAAATAAAAAGGATGTTTTATTATGAAATATGTATTAAAAAAACCGGCAACATTATTATTTATGGTGATCGTTATTATTCTTGGTATATCAATTGGATATGATGTTGGAAGTATGGGACTATTATCTACTAGATTAAGTGTTATTACTGTTAGAATTCTAATACTTATATCTTTTATCTATATGGATTTTTTAGTCTTTAGAGATTTAAATAGTTCTATGGTTTTATTTAGAAATAAATCGTTATTAAAATTTTTTAAATCTGTTATAAAAATAGAAATGTTACTAGTATTTATTTTTTCATTATTATTATTTATACCAATTATTTTACTTAACTTTTCTATGTTTTTAAAAGAATTTAATTATTTTGTGCTAATGATTATTAATTTTAATGTAGTTATGACATTTTGTATATCTATAGTTAGACTTATAGATGTTGGAATTAATAAGAGATCGTTATCTTCTATAATTTTTATACTATCTTTTATAGCAATTGATTTAATAATGGATGAATTTTACTTTGATATAATCGGTTTATCATCAATATTTATTCTTCCATTAGAATTTAATTTATTAACATACTTTTTAGTTTTATTTGTACTTATAACATCTATAATAATGATTACGTTTTTAACACTTTATGAAATATCAAGAAAGGATTATTTAATAAAAAATGAAGAAGTTAATATCTAATAGAGAAATATTATTTTTTATATTTATGTTGTTTATAATAACAGCTCTTAAAAGTTCAAACTTAACTTATGGCAACTTTTTAGAAAGTTTTAAAAATGTATTATTTTTTTACAATGAAAAGACTCTATTGATAAACACCGTATCGTTGCTTCAATATTTTATTTTAATTTTAATTGTTGTAAAAAGGGCGTGTTATAGATTAACACATTTTATATCAAGATATAGAAATAGAAGAAGATATTTATTTAAAGTTATAACTGATACATTCTTAACAAATATAATATTAACCGTTATTATGATTTTCTTACAAGGTTTTTTATTCCTATATATTAAAGGAGTTAGTTTTAATTTTGACTTTTCTTTAATTCAGATTAGTGTTAAGTTGATTTTTGAATTATTTATATCAGAACTTATTTTGATTATTTTAATTTTAATAACTAAGCAATTAACTTATTCATATTTGATTTATTTTATTTTTACTAATATTTGCCTACATTACGCACGCGAAAAATATATTCCACTTATTTCGGTTTATTTGGACGCTAAATTTAATATTTATTTGTTTGGATTAATGTTTATATTAATAGGTATTTTATATTTTTTATATCAAAATTTAGATATAGGAGGGGAATTAGATGAAGTTGAAAGTAATTAATTATACTAAAATTATAAAGAATAAAGTAATTTTAGATAATGTTAACTTAGAGTTAGAAAGTGGAAATATTTATGGCTTTTTTGGAAGAAATGGTAGTGGGAAAACTATGCTTTTTAGAGCCATAACTTCACTTATACATCCAACAGAAGGGGATGTTTTGATAGATGGAAAATCAGTTAATCATGATGATTTTGATTTAAGTCAAGTGGGTATTCTTATAGAAGACCCTGGATTTTATCCACATTTAACTGGATTTGAAAACTTGGAGATGCTTTATACTATTAATAATAAAAAAGATTCTGATTATATAAAAAGTGTTTTAGATAGGGTTGGACTTTTAGATGCTGCCTTTAAAAAGTATAAAGAATATTCACTTGGAATGAGACAACGCCTTAGAATAGCGCAAGCATTTATGGAAAATCAAAAAATTATTATATTAGATGAACCTACAAATGGACTTGATGAAAAAGGAATAGAGATTATTTATAATCTTATTCAAGAAGAAAAAAACAAAGGAAAGCTTATCTTGCTTGCTAGTCATAATAAGGAAGACTTAAAAATGCTTTGTGATAAGATATATTCTGTAAGAGAAGGCAAGATAGAAGAGGCATTAAAAGAGGAAGTTTCTTTATGATAAAGTATTTGAAATATATATGTCTTATTTTATGCTTTGTTTTAGTTGGAGTTTTATTATATGAAAAATCAAGAATTAAGAAACTAGATTATGAAGAATTTTATAATAAGACAATGTATGATATAGAAAAAACACCAGCAGCTCTTTTATCATCATACGTTCGTGGTATAAAAGATCAATTCTATGAAGATGTTAAATCTCTTGATGATCTACTTGAACATTCAGAATATGCGGCTTTAGTTAGAATAGATGAAAAAGAAGTATATGGTGATGGAATTATAAATCATGCAACTGTTCTAAAAAATATAAAAGGATTAGAAGGAAAAGATAAAATTCAGTTTTATGATTTAGCAATTGAGACACGTCCTAACATAGCCGTTCAGTATATTGGTGGCACAACCCCTCTTAAGAAAGATAATGAATATTTTGTATTTTTAAATTCACTTAAACATCAAAATAGAAGAGGGGCAATGATATTTTCTAGTATAGGATATGGATATTTTAAAAATGCCTCTGATACTCCTATACTTCGTGATTATAATCCAAGAGATGGTGTTCCTTATTCTTTAGATACAATCAAGAATTATGATTTTGTAACATTGATTGAAGATGATAATTGTCATTTTGAAGATGCTGTTATATTAGTTTGTTTACCACCAAGAGATTTTACAGATTATATAAATATCAAAAAAGAGATACTTGAAAAATATAATTCTTAAACACATTTTGATTGACAATAGATATTAACTATGTTATTATTTATTTAGACACAGAAATGTGTTTTTTAATTGCAAAAATGCATACAATGAAAGAGGTGTAAGTATTTTGAAAAAATTACTTAGATTCTTAGTTGGAGTATCAAAAGAAAAAGATAAAATTAAATGGCCAACTAAAAAGCAATTAATAGTTTACTCATCTGCAACACTTATATTTATGATAATTGTAGGACTTTTCTTCACAGGACTTGATTTAGGATTTTCTTATCTTAAAACTTTGGTAGGTTAATTTATGGAAGATAAACAATGGTATGTTGTTAATACCTATTCAGGTCATGAAAATAAAGTAAAAGAAAAGTTAGAGATGCGTGCTAGTACAATGGGAATGGAAGATTTTATATTCCGCGTTATTGTACCAGAACAAAAAGAAATAGAAGTAAAAGATGGTAAAGAAAAAGAAAAAGTTAAAAAGATGTTTCCAGGATATATCTTAGTTGAAATGAAAATGACTGATGAAGCTTGGTTTATTGTTCGTAATACTCCAGGTGTAACAGGATTTATCGGATCTTCTGGTAAGGGAGCAAAACCATTTCCACTTACTCCAGCAGAAGTTGATAAAATACTAGGAAGTATGGGATTATCTCGTCTAGAAATTGGTAATTCATTAAATATTGGTGACAAAGTTAAAGTTATTGCAGGACCATTTGCAAATATGTATGGTGTTGTTAAATCAATTGATATGGAAAGCCAAAAAATTGAAGTCACACTTGATCTATTTGGTCAAGAAACAGTTGTCGAACTTGGACTTACAGAAATTGAAGCTGCATAGTAGACAATATGTAAAAAATGTGATATTATTATTTAGCTATATATTTTTTATATAGAAGAAGTGGGAGATGTTTTATGCGGATATCATTTGAACCACTCGCGAAAAAAATTTTATAGGAGGTGTTTTTCGTGGCAAAGGAAGTTACAAGAGAAATTAAATTACAAATTCCAGCAGGAAAAGCTACACCAGCTCCACCAGTAGGAACTGTTTTAGGACCAGCAGGAATCAATCTTCAAGAATTCTGTACAAAGTACAATGACGCTACTAAAGATAGAATTGGAGATATTCTACCTGTTGTAATTAGTATTTATGAAGATAGAAGTTTTGATTTTGTTATCAAGACTCCACCAACTGCATTCTTAATTAAAAAGTATGCAAAAATACAAAAAGGTGCTGTTAAAGGGGCTAATGAAACAGTTGCAACTTTAACTCAAGACCAATTAAAAGAAATTGCTGAAATTAAATTGCCTGACTTAAATGCTTACGGACTAGAAGAAGCTATGAAAATAGTTGAAGGAACTGCTCGTAACATGGGTGTTAAAATTTCAGAATAATTAATTAGACATAGGATTAACCTATGTGGGAGGAAAAATCCGCAAATACCACATAAGGAGGAAATTGAATGAAAAAAGGTAAAAAGTATGTAGAAGCTTCAAAAAAAATAGAAAAAAATAAAGCTTATACAAAAGAAGAAGCTATTAGCTTAGTAAAAGAAACTTCAACTGCAAACTTTGATGCTTCAATTGAAGTTGCTATTAATTTAAACCTTGATACTAAAAAAGCTGATCAACAACTTAGAGGAGCTATAGTATTACCAAACGGTACAGGAAAATCTAACAAAGTATTAGTTATAGCAAAAGGAGCTCAAGCTCAAGCTGCTCGTGAAGCTGGTGCTGATTATGTTGGAGATATGGATATGCTAGAAAAAATCGAAAAAGAAAATTGGTTCGATTTCGATACTATGGTAGCTACTCCAGATATGATGCCTCAATTAGGTAAATTAGGTAAGATATTAGGACCTAAAGGACTAATGCCAAACCCTAAAACTGGTACTGTAACAATGGATACTAAAAAAGCTGTTGAAGAAGTTAAAAAAGGTCGTGTTGAATACCGTACAGATAGTTATGGTAATATTCACGCTTTAATAGGAAAAGTTTCATTCGATGATAATAAATTAGTAGAAAATTTAGATGCATTTGTGAATGTAATATTAAAATCTAAACCATCTACAGTTAAAGGAAAATATGTATTAAATATTTCTTTATCATCAACAATGGGACCTGGTGTTAAAATTAGTTCAGAAAGTTTTGACATCTAATAAAAAATGTGATACAATTAATTTGTTTCAAGAAAAATTTGATATTTTACCGTAGACAGTAGGGGAGAAATCTTAATTATCCTACCGAGGACTTTTTAATAAAAGACTTTGGCCTTACTGTTTTAGTAAGGCTTTTATTTTACGGTTATGGTTCGGAGGTGAAATTATGGCCAATCAAAAGATTATTGAAGGAAAAGCTTCTGTAGTTGAAGAAATTAAAGCAAAAGTTGAAAATTCATCATCTGTTGTATTCTTTGAATATAGAGGATTAACTGTTTCTGAAACTGATAAATTAAGAAAAATCTTAAGAGAATCTGGATCAGAATTTAAGGTTTATAAAAACACATTAGCTGCTCGTGCTTTAGATATGTTAAATATCGATATTAAAGACGAACTTAATGGACCTAAAGCTATTGCTTTTGGTACTGATCAAATAGCACCAATTAAGGCTTTAGCAGATTTCGCAAAAGATCACAAACTTTTAGAAATGAAAGTTGGTATCGTAGATGGAAAAGTAGCAGGAATCGATGAATTAAATGAACTTGCTAAAATACCATCAAGAGAAGGTTTACTTTCTATGTTTGCTTCAGGTTTAATGCAACATGTAAGAGACTTCTCAATATGCTTAGATTTACATAGTAAAAATTTAGAAGAAAAATAAAAGAAGGAGGAAAATTATTATGGCAAAATTAAGTGCAAAAGAAATTATTGATTCTTTAAAAGAAATGACATTATTAGAAATTAAAGAAGTTGTAGATTTAATGAAGGAGGAATTTGGTGTTGATCCATCTGCTGTTGCTGTTGCTGCTGCTCCAGCTGCTGCTGTTGAAGAAGGACCAAGCTCATTTAACGTTGTTTTAGCATCAGCTGGTGCTAACAAAATAGCAGTTATCAAATTAGTACGTGATATTACTGGTTTAGGATTAAAAGAAGCAAAAGATATAGCTGATAACGGTGGAGTTGTTAAAGAAAAAGCTAATAAAGAAGAAGCTGAAGCTTTAAAAGCTCAATTCGAAGAAGCTGGCGCTACTGTAGAATTACAATAATTAATAAACTAACTTTTGTGCTCGTGTAATTACACGAGCCTTTAGTCGTTTATATAGAAGGAGTTTTATGTCACACTATTTTACAAATGATAAAGTTAGAAGTGATGTTAGAAAACATTTGGTAAATATAAATGATATTCCTTTTAGTTTTTATACAGATAATGGCATGTTTTCTAAAAAAGGTTTAGATTTTGGAACAAGAACACTTTTATCTAGTCTAAAAGATATAAAAGGTGATGTATTAGATTTTGGATGCGGATATGGTCCAATTGGAATATATGTAAGAAAAGTATTTGATGCAAATGTTGATATGGTTGATATTAATGATAATGCCTTAAAATTAGCTAGCGAGAATGCATTACTTAATGATACTCATGTCAATACATTTAAGAGTGATATTTACTCAAATGTTACTAAAAAATATGACTATATTATTTCTAATCCACCTATAAGAGTTGGTAAAGAAGTATTATATAAAATATTATTTGATGCTTATGATCATTTAAAAGATAACGGGAAACTTTTTATAGTAATAAATAAAAATCAAGGTGCTCAATCTACAATGAAAGATTTAAGCAAAAAATATGATGTCGAACTTGTATGTAAAAATAAAGGATTTTTTGTAATAGTTGCTAAAAAATAATTGACTTATTTACAGAAATACTTTAAAATTATATATTGGTGGCATGTACTTATTAAGTTAAGTAATTGATCTAAAAATATAGTATATAGGGGTGAAACAGTGGCTTATACAGTAAAAAAATTTGGAGATCATCGTGAGAGAAGAAGTTATGCAAAAACTAAAAATGCAATTGAATTGAAAGATTTACTTGAAATTCAAAAAAAATCATATGATTGGTTTATCAATGAAGGAATTAAAGAAGTATTTGAAGATATTTTTCCAGTAGAGAGTTTTACTGGAAATTTGGCGCTTGAATTCGGAGATTATTCATTTGAAAGCCCAAGATATTCAATTAAAGGATGCAAAGAGCGTTATGCTACATATGCTGCACCTTTGAAAGTTGAAGCTCGTCTATTTAATCATGAAACAGGCGAAGTAAAAGAACAAGAAATTTACCTTGGAGATATGCCATTAATGACAGAATCTGGAACATTTATTATAAATGGTGCAGAACGTGTTATTGTATCTCAACTTGTTCGTTCTCCTTCTGTTTATTTTGCAAATGAAATGGACAAGAATGGACGTATTAGTGTTACGTCACAAATTATACCAACTCGTGGTACTTGGTTAGAGTATGAAGCTGATGCTAGAAATGTACTTTATGTTCGTATTGATCGTACAAGGAAAGTACCTTTAACAACATTACTTCGTGCAGTTGGTTTATCAAATGATGAGGATATTTATGGCTTATTTGGAGAAAATGAATATCTAGAAAATACTATCAGTAAAGATACAAATAAAAATACTGATGAATCATTACTTGATATTCATGCTAAATTAAGACCAGGTGAACCATCTACTATCGATAGTGCTAAGAACCAATTAATCGCAAGATTCTTTGATTCATTCCGCTATGATTTGGCACGTGTTGGTCGTTACAAATTCAATAAAAAATTATTTGTAGCAGACCGTTTGCTTGGACTTAAAATAGCTGAAGATATTAAATGTGATGACTTTGAATTACATAAAGGTGATGTAATTACTAAAGAAATCTTAGAAAAATTAAAACCTATTTTAATGAACGGATATGGTATTAAGGAAGTAACTATTAATGAAGATTTAGATACTTATAACAAAGTTCAAATCATTAATGTTTATTCTCCTAAAAATTCAGAAAAAGTAGTTAAGATTATTGGTAATGATCCTAGCATAGATATTAAACGTTTAACTATATCTGATATTTATGCAGCTACATCTTACTACTTAAACTTACTTGAAGGAATTGGTTCATTTGATGAAATTGATCACTTATCAAATAGACGTGTTAAACAAGTAGGTGAATTATTACAAAACCAATTTAGAATTGGTATTAGTCGTATTGAACGTGTTATACGTGATCGTATGTCTACTCAAGAGATAGCTGAAGTTACACCAAAGACTTTAATTAATATTAGACCTTTAACAGCTTCTATTAAAGAATTCTTTGGATCAAGTCAATTATCTCAATTCATGGATCAAACAAACCCTGTTGCAGAACTTACAAATAAACGTAGACTTTCTGCTTTAGGACCTGGTGGACTTTCTCGTGATCGTGCTGGTATGGACGTACGTGATGTTAATCCATCACACTATGGAAGACTTTGTCCAGTTGAATCACCAGAAGGACCAAATATCGGTTTGATTACTTCTTTAGCAAGTTACGCTAAAATAAATGAATATGGATTTATTATGACTCCATATCGTAAAGTAGAAAATGCTCATTTAACAGATGAAGTAGTTTATATGACAGCTGATGAAGAAATGGATTATTATATTTCAGAAGCAACTGTTGAATTAGATGAAAATGATAATATTATTCAAGAACGTGTACCTGTTCGTTATAAAACTGATAATATCATCGTAAAACCATCACAAGTAGATTATATAGATGTTTCACCACAACAAGTTGTATCTATTACTACTCAAGGTATTCCATTCCTTGAACATGATGATGGTAAACGTACACTTATGGGTGCAAACATGCAACGTCAAGCAATCCCACTTTTAAAAACAGAAGCTCCTATTGTTGGAACAGGTGTAGAAGCAATAGCTGCAAGAGATTCTGGTGTTGTTGTTATAGCAAAAGCTGATGGTGTTGTTGACTATGTTGACGCTAATAAGATTATTGTTAAGACAAAAGGTGGTAATGATACTTACTACTTAAATGGATTTGAAAGAAGTAATAATGGTACTTGCTATCATCAAGTTCCTATTGTTAGAAAAGGCGATAAAATAACTAAAGATGAAGTTATAGCAGATGGACCTTCTACTGATAAAGGTGAATTAGCATTAGGTCGTAACGTTAAAGTAGCATTCATGAACTTTAATGGTTATAACTATGAAGATGCGGTTATCTTAAACGAAAAATTAGTTAAAGATGATGTTTATACATCAATTCATATTGAAGTATATGAAATTGAATGTCGCGATACTAAGTTAGGACCAGAAGAATTTACTCGTGATATTCCAAATATTAGTGAAGAAGCTAGACGTAATTTGGATGAAAATGGTATTATTCGTATTGGTACAGAAGTAAAAGATGATGACATTTTAGTAGGTAAAGTTACTCCAAAAGGAATGGCTGAACTTACTTCAGAAGAAAAATTATTACATGCAATCTTTGGTGAAAAGACAAGGGAAGTTCGTGATACATCACTTCGTGTTCCACATGGTGGAGAAGGTATTGTACATGATGTTAAGATATTCACTAAAGAAGATTCTGATGAACTTGGAGCTGGTGTTTCTAAGATCATCCGTGTATATATAGCACAAAAACGTAAAATCCAAGTTGGTGACAAAATGGCTGGACGTCATGGTAACAAGGGTGTTATTTCACTTATCTTACCAGAAGAGGATATGCCATATTTACCAAATGGTGAACCAGTTGATATTTTACTTAACCCACTAGGCGTTCCATCTCGTATGAACTTAGGACAAATCCTAGAAATGCATTTAGGATATGCAGCTAATGAACTTGGGATTCATGTTGCTACTCCAGTATTTGATGGTGCAACTCGTGAAGAGATAGTAGATGCTTTAAAAGAAGCTGGTTTAGATGAAGACGGAAAAACTGAATTATATGATGGTAGAACTGGTGAAAAGTTCGATAACAGAATTTCTGTTGGTGTAATGTACATGATTAAACTTCACCACATGGTTGATGATAAACTTCATGCACGTTCTACAGGACCTTATTCACTTGTTACACAACAACCTCTTGGTGGTAAGGCTCAATTTGGTGGTCAAAGATTTGGAGAAATGGAAGTTTGGGCACTTTATGCTTATGGTGCTGCTCATGTTCTACAAGAAATGATGACTGTCAAATCAGATGATGTTGTTGGCCGTGTTAAAGTTTATGAAGCACTTGTAAAAGGAGATCCAATTCCTAAGTCTAGTGTTCCAGAAAGCTTTAGAGTATTAATTAAGGAATTCCAAGCTTTAGGTCTAGATATTACTGTATTAAATGAAAATGGTGAATATGTAGATGTTAAAGAATTAGAAAAAGATGAAGAAGATAGTTTCTTATCAACAGATGAATTCGAGGATGCAACTGACTTACCAGAACCTGATACAACTGATATTGAAGATGTTGATGATGAAGAAGATGAAGAAGTTGACTTCGATGATTTAGAACCAGATGAAAAAGATTTAGAAAATGTTTTCGGGGAAGGGGATGAATAGGAATGGACGTAAATAGTTTTGAAGGCTTAAGAATTGCTATAGCTTCTCCTGAGAAAATTCGTGAATGGTCTCATGGTGAAGTTAAAAAGGCAGAAACTATTAACTATCGTACCTTAAAGCCTGAAAGAGATGGTTTGTTCTGTGAAAAAATCTTTGGACCTACAAAGGACTTTGAATGTTCTTGTGGTAAGTACAAAAGATTAAGATATAAAAATATTGTATGTGATAGATGTGGTGTTGAAGTTACTCGTTCTAAAGTACGTCGTGAACGTATGGGACACATTGAGCTTGCAACACCAGTGTCTCACATTTGGTTCTTTAAAGGTGTTCCATCACGTATGGGATTAGTACTTGATATGTCTCCAAGAGATTTGGAAGAAGTATTATACTTTGTATCTTATGTAGTATTAGATCCAGGTGCTGCTCCTTTAGAGAAAAAACAAACTATTTCAGATAAAGAATATCGTGCATACTATGAAAAGTATGGAAATACTTTCCGTGTAGGTATGGGTGCTGAAGCTATTAAAGAGCTTCTTGAACAAGTTGATATTGAAAAAGAATTAGAAGAAATAAAAAAAGAGATTGATTCAATTAAAGATTCTTCTAGTCAAAGAAGAGTTCGTTTAATTAAACGTTTAGAAGTATTAGATGCTTTCCATGAATCTGGGAATAAACCAGAATGGATGATTATGACAGTATTACCTGTTATACCTCCAGAACTTCGTCCTATGATTCAACTTGATGGTGGAAGATTTGCTACTTCTGACTTAAATGATTTATATAGACGTGTTATTAACCGTAATAATCGTTTAAAAAAATTAATGGATTTAGGTGCTCCTTCAATCATTATTCAAAATGAAAAACGTATGCTACAAGAAGCCGTTGACGCTTTATTTGATAATGGTAGAAGAGGTCGTAATATAACTGGTGCTGGTAATAGGCCACTTAAGAGTTTATCTAGTATGTTAAAAGGTAAACAAGGACGTTTCCGTCAAAACTTACTTGGAAAACGTGTTGACTATTCTGGACGTAGTGTTATTGTTGTTGGACCATCACTTAAAATGTATGAATGTGGTATTCCAAAAGAAATGGCACTTGAATTATTTAAACCACATGTTATAAATGGTTTAGTTTCCAAAGATATTGCTTCAAATATTAAAGCAGCTAAACGTATGATTGAAAATCAAGATGAACGTGTTTGGGATATAGTAGAAGAAAAAATAAAAGAACATCCAGTTATGTTAAACCGTGCTCCTACACTTCATAGACTTGGTATTCAAGCTTTTGAACCTAAGTTAATAGATGGACGTGCTATTAGACTACATCCACTTGTATGTGCGGCATTTAATGCAGACTTCGATGGAGACCAAATGGCAGTACACGTTCCAATTAGTGAAGAAGCTAAAACAGAAGCAAGATTATTAATGTTAGGTGCTAATAACATCTTAAAACCTTCTGATGGTAAACCAATCGTTACTCCAGGACAAGATATGGTTTTAGGTAACTATTATATTACTATTGAAAAAGCTAATCTTCCTGGTGAAGGTAGGGTATTTAAAGACCCAGATGAATGTTTAATGGCTTATGAGAGAAGAGAAATAACATTACATACTAGAATTGCTCTTCCAGTTCGTTCATTTAAACATAAATTATTCCCTGATAACTATATGAATAAATATTTAGTTACAACTCCAGGTAAATTACTTTTCAATGAAATTTTCCCTGACACATTCCAATATATCAATGATTCATCAAAGGAAAATGCTGAAGGTATGACACCAAGTATTTATTTCTTGGAACCTGGTACTAATATAAAAGAAGCTATTAAAGATATGCCTTTAGTTGCACCTTTTGCTAAAAAGACATTAACTAATTTAATTGCTCAAATTTATAAACGTTATCAAACTACTGAAACTTCTATAATGCTTGATAAGTTAAAAGACTTAGGATTTAAATATTCTACATTATCTGGTATTTCATTTGGTATTGGAGATATTATTCCATCTAAGACAAAACCTCAAGTATTAAAAGAAGCTCAAGATATGGTAGATCAAATAAATAAACAATTCCGTCGTGGTTTAATTACTGATCGTGAACGTTATGAAAAAGTAGTTGCTACATGGAATAAAGCAAAAGATACAATAGCTAGCGAACTTTCTGATATTATTAAAAATAATAAAGATAACTCATTATCTATTATGATTGATTCAGGAGCTCGTGGTAACGTATCAAACTACAACCAAATGGCTGGTATGCGTGGACTTATGATGAAACCAACTGGTGAAGCTGTTGAAATTCCAATTGTATCTTCATTTAGTGAAGGTGCATCAGTTTCTGAATTCTTCTTAGCTACACATGGTGCTCGTAAAGGTAACGTTGATACAGCGCTTAAAACTGCCGATGCTGGATACTTAACAAGAAGACTTGTTGATGTTGCTCAAGATATAGTAGTATCTGAAGATGATTGTCATACAGATGCTGGTGTAGTTGTTGAAGCATTCTTAAATCCAGATGGTACTGAAATTGAATCATTACGTGCAAGAATTGTTGGTAGATTTACAAGTAAAAAGGTAATTAACCCTGAAACTAAAGAAGTGATTGCTGATCGTGATACTTACATTACTGAACAATTAGCTGATAAGATTATAGCTGCTGGTATTACAAAAGTAGCAATTCGTACAGTTCTAACTTGTAAGAGTAAACATGGTGTTTGTGTTAAATGTTATGGCCGTAACTTAGCTACTGGTTCTTTAGTTGAAACTGGTGAAGCTGTTGGTATTATGGCTGCGCAATCAATTGGTGAACCTGGTACTCAGTTAACCATGAGAACAATCAACTCTGGTGGTGTTGCTGGAGACGATATTACTCAAGGTTTACCTCGTGTTCAAGAGTTATTTGAAGCTCGTAATCCAAAAGGAAAAGCAACTATTTCTGAAATCAATGGTGAAGTTGTTAACATTGAAGAAGAAAATGGTAAACTAATAATTAGTGTTAAGAATGATGTTGAAGTTAAACAACATACTTCTAATTATGGTTCTAAACCAGCTGTTAAAGTTGGTGATATGGTTAAAGCAGGTGATCGTTTAACTCACGGTGCTATTAATCCAAAAGAATTGTTGACTGTAACAGATCCTATAACTGTTCAACAATATATATTAGTTGAAATACAAAAAGTTTACTCATCTCAAGGTGTTGATATTAGTGATAAACACGTTGAAGTTATGGCTAAACGTATGATTTCTAAAATTAAAATTGTTAATTCAGGTGATACTTATTTCTTACCTGGAACAATGGTAAATATTAATGACTTTACTGAAATTAACAAGAACTTAATTCTTGAAGGAAAAGTTCCAGCTACTGGTAGACCAGTATTACTTGGTATTACTAAGGCAAGTCTTGAAACTGATTCATTCTTATCAGCTGCATCATTCCAAGAAACTACAAGAATTTTAACTGATGCTGCTATACATGGTAAGGTTGATCATTTAAATGGTCTAAAGGAAAATGTTATCATTGGTAAGTTAATACCAGCTGGTACTGGTGCTAAAAAGTATTACAAATCTAGTTATACATTAGAAAATGATACTTCATTAGATGAACCTTTAGATGTATTAGAAAAAGAATTAATGGATTAGGAAGTTTTTAACTTCCTTTTTTGTTTGCTTTTTTTTAATTACTTGATATAATTAAGATGGTGATAATATGGAAGATGAAAACTTTTTTGATGAAAACATAGATAAAAAAGATTTAAATGGTAATAATAAAATTGTTAAAATAATTATTTTTATTATTATACTTGGTGTTTTACTATTTGGATTTTATTTAACTTATTTAAAATTAAATGAAGAGAAAAAAGAAGAAGTAAAGGAAGAAGAAAAAGACGTTATTGTAGAAGGCATTTACACTGAATGCTCTGATGAATGTGTTTATCATTTAAATTTAAGTGATGGGGTAAAAAATTTAAAATATGTTATAGAAAATGAGGTTTCTCATAAATTATATTTAGAAGATAAACTTTTAATTGAATTAAATATGAGTTGTGGTGGTTTTGATTTACTTACTGTATTAGATGATATATTTATAATTAGTTATAATACTGAATGTAAATCTACAACAAATAATATTATTATATTTAATTCAAAAGGCGATATTTTAAAAAATTACAATTATGTTGATAATACATATAATATGTGGATAGAAAATACTGAATATAAGGTTATTAATAATAGTATTGTATTTAACGCAACAAGACTTTATAAAGAACATACATTGCGTTTATCTAAGAATAAAGAAGTTAATCTATGTGAAAATGATGAATTTAGTTTATATGGTATTAATAATACCACTCCATTAAGTGGGGTTTATACCATTGATTATTTAGGTAATAATAACTTTTCTGAACTAAAATTTAATTCAAATAAATTAGTTAGTGATGATGTTTTAACTTGTAAAGAATAATTTTATTATTCTTTTTTTTGTGCTATAATTTCTTTATAGCAGTATGATAAAGGGGTATTTATGTTAGAGATAGAAAATGTTAATAAAAGTTATTTAAAACAAGAAAATGTTTTAAAAAATATAAGTTTGAGTTTTGATAAAGGATTAGTTTGTATACTTGGACAATCTGGATCAGGTAAAACTACTTTACTTAATGTACTTGGTATGCTTGATAAGGCGGAAGGTAGTATTTATGTAGATGGACTTGATATAAATAAATTAAAAGATAAAGAGTTAGATTACTATAGAAATACTTATGTAGGATTTATATTTCAAGATTTTAATTTAATAGAAGATTTTACAGTATATGAAAATATAGTTTTACCATTAAAATTACAAGGTAAAAAAATAGATAATGAATTAATAGATAATTATTTAAAAAGATTAGGAATATATGAATTAAGATATAGAAAGCCTAATGAATTATCAGGAGGGGAAAGGCAGAGAGTAGCGATACTTAGAGCAGTAGTAAAAGATCCAAAAATAATATTAGCTGATGAGGTAACAGCTAATCTAGATAGTAAAACAGGATTAGAAGTAATGAACTTATTAAAAGAAATAAGTAAGGATAGATTAGTAATATTAGTAACACATAACAATGAATATGCCTCTAAATATGCGGATAGAATAATAAAAATAGAAGATGGATATGTAGATAATGATTTATTAAAGCATGAAGATAATACATATAAAACAGTTAAAAGTAAATTGCCTTTCTTATATGCTTTTAAATTAGGCGCTAAATCTGTTTTAAAGCATAAATTTAGATTTATATTATCAAGTATAATTCTATCTTTATCAGTTGCTTTATTCTTATCTTTTTATAAGGTAGTTACATATGATATAGATAAAACGCATTTATCTAAATTAGATGGAGATATATTTGAGATTAAAAAAGTTAGTTATTTAAACAATGGATCTTTTATAACCAATTTTATTGATGATTATTCAGATATTGATAATGTTGTAGGTATCAGGTATGATTATTTAGATAAAAATCAAAATAGTGATTTCTATAAAATATTTAAATTGAATACATATGTTAATGATGATTTTTTTGAAGGAGAAAAAGATGAAGAAAGAAGTCCATATTATGATATTAGATTTCCAATAAAATTAGTTGTTAGTGATAATTATGATAATTTAATTGGAAGTAGAGTATTAAGTGATAATGAAATGGTTATAACAAGTTATATTGCAGACTTATTTATAAAATATGGAGTTTATAATTCAAATGGAAAACTTATTACTTTAAAAAATTACAATGAAATATTAAATCAAAAGTTTATTTTAAATGGCAAAGTATTAACTATTAAAGGTATCATTAAATATGACACTAGCAAGTATGATTCGTTAAAGCAAATCGGTAATTATGATTCTGATTTATATAGTGATTTTTCAAAAGATATGGAACGTTTCTATAATAATATTTATGTTTCTAAAAATTTTGTTAAAGAAAGTTATATAGATGTTGTTGATAATACAAATTATACTTACAAGTTAGATAATAATAATATATCCATAGATAAATATGATTTATCAGTGTTTTATGATGGGGTTAATTATAAAAATGGTAAACTAAATGATAATGAAATTATTATAAACTTATTTTCTGTTATAGATTCTGATTCTTTTAGTCAAGAATATTCTGATTTTATTGATAAAGATCCAAGTGATGATGATATTAAAAGCTTTATAATTAATTCTATAAAAAAGTATAATGTTAGTTATAATATAGGAGATAATGTTAATATTAAAGTTTATCATGAAAGGAATTTTCCTGATGTTTTACATGATAAGATATTTAACCAACTTAATCTAAAAGTAGCAGGATTTACTATACTTAATAATAATTATGTATCTTTAAATGTTTCAAACGCTTATAAAACTAGGCTTTTTCCTATATCTTCTATATTGGTTAAAGAAGATAAGAATTCTTTGATAAAAAAATACCCATATGGGTCTGATTATATAGTTTATTCTTATGAATTATCTAGTATTGTTAATTGTTATACGTTAATTAATAGTAGTAAAAACATATTGATTGCGATTTCTTCAGTATTTTTATTATTTTCTATATTATTATCTTATCGTTTTGTCAGTTTAACTATTAAGGATAATAAGAAAAAAATAGGAATATTAAGATCTCTTGGTAGTGGAAATTTTGATATATTAAAAATTTTTATGGTAGAGACATTATTTTTGGTATTATTTACATCACTATTTACTTTTATAAATATGAATATTGTGTTTAAATTTTTAATTTATCAAAATGGTGATATAGGTATTTTTAATATATATTTTTATGATTATTTATTAATTATTTTACTTAGTAGTATAGTTTATTTTCTTTCTACTTATTTAAGCTTTTTAAAAATGCTTAAATCAAAAATTATAGAATTAATTTATAGGTGATTTATGTTAGAGATAGAAAATATTAATAAAAGTTATTTAAAACAAGAAAATGTTTTAAAAAATATAAGTTTGAGTTTTGATAAAGGATTAGTTTGTATACTTGGACAATCTGGATCAGGTAAAACTACTTTACTTAATGTACTTGGTATGCTTGATAAGGCGGAAGGTAGTATTTATGTAGATGGACTTGATATAAATAAATTAAAAGATAAAGAGTTAGATTACTATAGAAATACTTATGTAGGATTTATATTTCAAGATTTTAATTTAATAGAAGATTTTACAGTATATGAAAATATAGTTTTACCATTAAAATTACAAGGTAAAAAAATAGATAATGAATTAATAGATAATTATTTAAAAAGATTAGGAATATATGAATTAAGATATAGAAAGCCTAATGAATTATCAGGAGGGGAAAGGCAGAGAGTAGCGATACTTAGAGCAGTAGTAAAAGATCCAAAAATAATATTAGCTGATGAGGTAACAGCTAATCTAGATAGTAAAACAGGATTAGAAGTAATGAACTTATTAAAAGAAATAAGTAAGGATAGATTAGTAATATTAGTAACACATAACAATGAATATGCCTCTAAATATGCGGATAGAATAATAAAAATAGAAGATGGATATGTAAATAATGATTTATTAAAGCATGAAGATAATACATATAAAACAGTCAAAAGTAAATTGCCTTTCTTATATGCTTTTAAATTAGGAATTAAAATGTTTTTATCAAAATTTAAATTATATTTTTCCTTTACTTTTTTGTTTGTATTTTGTCTTTTACTTATGAATGCCACTTTAGCAGTTATTAATTTTAATAAATATGATCAGATGTTTTATTCTTCTAAAAGTCCTTATTTAATGAAGAGAGTAGATAAATACAATAATTACCTTCCAATCAGTTATTCTAATAAATATAACGTTTTATATACGAATGGTGTCGATAATATAGTTGTTATGAATGGATTTAAATATGATTATATTGGGACTTATCCAGAAAATATAAATGAAGTAATGGTATCTAAAAGTTTAGTTGGTAAAAATGTTCTTCCTTTAGAAAATATAAAAGTAACTGGTGTTGTGCTAGATAATTTGGATAATATTTATGTATTAGATGGACTTGTTCCAAGTTTAAAAAGTTATAAAGTAGATGGTTTAATAGAGTCAAATAAATACATTTTTAAACTAAATAAAAAGATAATAAGTGATATTGATATAGGAAGCTACTATATTAAAGATGGAGTAAAAGTTAAACTTAATAATAATGAAGCTATAATTAGTAATAGTATAGAAAATGCAGAAGAAATGATTGGAAAAACAATATCTCTTTATGTGTATAAAGAATTAGATGTCTATTATTCTGGTATAGATAGAACACCAGACAAAGTGTTTAATGATATTAAAATAGTTGGAGTAGGAGATAATAATATATTTAGCAGTGATTTACTTAAGGATTACTATAAATATACTTACACTATAGATGGCATTTATTTAAATAATAAAACTGATGTGTATGATTTTTATGATAAAGGTTATATTTCTTTAGAAAATTATGATAAGAATTTAGAATTATTTAAAAATATTGAAGATATTAAATTAGCTACTATAGCGATTTTTATAGTATTAACTTTGGTTTTGTTTGGACTTATTGTTTATTTTGTTCCATATATTATTAGAACCAATAAAAAGAATATAGCTATTTTAAAGAGTTTAGGTACAAGTAACGCTGATATTAATAAAATTTTGTTTGCGGAATTATTTGTGTTTTGTTTGAATATAGCTTTATTTAGTTATTTATTATTTAAATTAAGTTTATATTTATTCAAGTTAAAAAATAATTTTATATATTTATCTAATAGTTATTATATTATTTTTATTACTTTAATTTTAATATTAATTTTAGTTAGAATATTACTATTAAAATATGAAAAGATGAGTATAAGAAGTTTATTAGATTAGTAAGTAGTAAAGTAATCTTTACTATTTTTCTATTATTTGATATAATTATTTAGTCATAAAAATTTATATGGAAAGGAGGAAATGTATGAAAATTAAGATATTTGCGTTAGGTGGATTAAATGAACGTGGAAAAAACATGTATGTAGTTGAAGTAGAAGATGAAATATATGTATTAGATGCCGGATTAAAATATCCTGATGATAAGATGCTTGGAATTGATTATATTATTCCTAACTTTGACTATTTAAAGGAAAACATTAAAAGAGTTAAAGGTATTTTTGTTACTCATGGACATGATGAACAAATGGGAGCTTTATCTGATATAGTATCAGAGATTCCAAATATTCCAATCTATGCAACTGAATTTACTATGGCTTTAATTCAAAATGAATTAGATGAAGATAAATGTAAAGCTTCTAATCTACATGTTATTGAACCATATAAAGCTATTAAATTTAAACATGCAAATGTATTTCCAGTATCACTTACTCATTCAATTCCAGGTAATGTAGGATTTGTAATCAACACTCGTGATGGAGCTATTGTTTATACAGGAAACTTTGTATTTGACCAAAAAATGCTTGGACCTTATAAAACAGATATAGGGAAACTTGCTTATGTTGGTAAAAAAGGTGTTTTATGCTTAATGAGTGAATCTTTATATGCAGAAAAGCAAGGATATACTTCACCTAACAATCGTATTTATAGTATTGTACGTGACGCGATAAGTGGAAATGATGGAAGAATATTGTTTAATATCTTTGATTCACAGTTCTATCGTTTACAAGAAGTTTTAACTGAAATTAACAAAACTGATAGAAATATAGTTATATTAGGTAAGAGACTTGAAAATGCTATAAATAAAGCTATTCATGAAAAATACTTAGATTTTGATATTAAGAAAATAAAAGGTCTTAAGAATGTAAACGATGAAGGTATAATTATATTAATATCTGATGAACGTGAAAAGCCTTTTTCTAATATTAATAGAATTATTAAAGGTTATGATAAATTTATTCAAATCCACGATACTGATACTGTAGTTTTTGCTTCTCCTGTATATGAGGGAATGGAATTAAGAGCAACTAAAGTATATGACGAGGTTGCTAAAATAGGATCCAATTTAATAATAGTTCCAACAAAGAAGTATTTATCAAATCATGCTTCTAGTGAAGATTTGATGATGATGATAAACTTAATGGAACCTAAATATTATTTCCCTGTAATAGGAGAATATCGTCATCAAGTTGAAAATAAAAAAGCTGCTTTAAAAGTTGGAATGAAGGAAGACAATATTTTACTTAGACTTAATGGACAAGTTACAGTATTTAATAATGGTAAATTAGAAGAAACTAATGAAATTGTTAAGACTGATGAAATATTAGTTGATGGTAAAAATGCTCATGATGTTTCTGAGGTTGTTGTAAAAGATAGGGAAATGCTTAGTGATAATGGTATTGTTATTGTATCAGCTACAGTAGATCACACTACTAAAAAACTAGTATGTGGACCTGAAATTAATAATAAGGGTTTCCTTTATATGAAAGAAAATATTGATGTTTTAAATGAAGCAACTAAAATAGCTCGTGATGTAATATTAGAAAATACAAAGCAAAATTTTGTTGATTTTAACAAAGTTAAAATGGGTATTCGTGATAAATTAGGTAAATATTTTTATAAAGAAACTGAATGTAAGCCTATGATTTTAGTTGTTATAAGTGAAATATAGTAGAATTTGTATTCTACTTTTTTTCATATAAATTACATATTATTTTCACAAATGAAGTTTATACTGAATATAGAAATGAAGGTGATAGATGATAAAAAAAGTTGAAACAGACTAATTAAAATGGAATATAAAGAATTTAAATACACTCCTTACTATACTTTAAATAAATACCTAAAACTAAAAGTACGTGATTACGTACTTTTTAATTACTTTAAAAATTGTAAAAATATATATTAGTGTGTTATAATAGTTTTGGTGATGATATGAAAAAGAGAACACATTCTAAAAAAATGAAGAAAGTTATGGGAGTTATTGGACCTATTATTGCTATCTTATTAACTTTCTGTTTTTTATTTTTATTAGTAAGAATTATGGGAATGAATATTATTCCTGATAAATATTTAATTTTAATAGGAGTGGTAGCACTAATAATCTTTTTATTTGATGTATTTTTACTTATACCTAAAGTAAAATGGCAAATTAAAATATTTTTTAGTGTACTTTCTATACCAATAATAGCGTTATCTATATTTGGTATACTTAAAGTAAATGATACTATAGACTTCTTTAAAAAAATAGGTGCGATTGATTATGAGGTTGAACAATATTATGTATTAGTCTTAAAAAATAGCGCTTATAAAGATATTAGTGATATAGCGAGTAAAAAGATTGGCGTATATCCAAATTCATCTGACACTTATAAACTAGCTAATAGTAAACTAGATGAAAAGGTTAAAACTTCTAAGGTTGAATATACTGACATGCTTAAATTAGCTAATGATCTATTAAATAAAAAGATTGATGCTTTATTGATAAGTGATGCTTATAAATCTGCAATAGAAGAAGAAAATGATGCATTCTTATCAAAGGTAAAAACTTTATATACAATAGAAGTTAAAACCGAATTGGATAATATTGGAAAAGATGCAAAAGTAACAAAAGAACCTTTCAATATATATATTAGTGGTATTGATACATATGGAGTTATATCAACTCGTTCTCGTAGTGATGTTAATATGATAATGACTATTAATCCTACAACTAATGAAATATTACTTACTAATATTCCAAGAGACTATTATGTACAATTACATGGAACAACAGGTCTTAAAGATAAATTAACTCATGCTGGTGTATATGGAATCAATAAATCTATTCAGACTATTGAAGATTTAATGGATATAGATATTAATTATTATGTTCGTGTTAACTTTAATACTTTAATTAAAGTTGTTGATACAATAGGTGGAATTGAAATAGATTCTGATAAAGCATTTACACCTTATACAGATCCTTCTTGTCCTATTAAAAAAGGAATTAATAAGTTAGATGGTAAATGTGCACTTGCATTTTCTCGTGAAAGACATGCATATTTAGAAGGTGATAGACATCGTGGTCAAAATCAACAACAAGTTATTACTAAAATAATTGAAAAAATGACAGAAAGTTCTACTTTAATTAGTAAATATAGTAGTATATTGAATACTTTAGAAGGTAGTTTCCAAACAAGTTTATCTACTGATGAAATATATGCTTTAATTAAGATGCAACTTAATGATATGCCTCATTGGAATATCACTTCACAAGCAGTTGATGGAACTGGTTCTATGTCATATACTCATAGTTATCCAAATCAAAAACTTTATGTTATGATTCCAAAAGAATCTACTCTTACTGAAGCAAAAAACAACATTCAAAATATTATTAATAAATCAAATTAGCATAATTTAACAAACATATTTATATAGTTTTATAGGAGGATTTATGAAAAAGTTTTTAAATAATTATAAAAGTAGTTTAATATTACTTTTAAGTGTAATAGTAGGAGGAATAATAGGGGTTATATTTAAGGAAGATGCAAAAGTATTACAACCATTAGGTGATATATTCTTAAATTTACTTTTTGTGGCGATTGTACCACTTATATTTGTAACAATAACATCTTCTCTTACTAAAAAGAGTGAAAAAGGCCATTTTAGAAAAGTAGTTTCAAGAATATTTTTATCTTTTGTTATTACTTCATTAGTTGCGGTTATAATAGGTTGCGTAGCTACTAAGTTATTCCCATTTGTGGATTCATCAAGTGTTGAGATACTTGAGGGTGCTAAAGTTGATACTGATTTAAATATATTACAAAGAACTGCTTCTTTATTAACTACGAGTGATTTTTACTTATTATTAAGCCGTGATAATATTGTTGCTTTACTTATTTTCTCTATATTATTTGGACTTTCAATTCGTAAAATGGGAGATGATGGTAAAGTATTAGTAGATATACTAAATGCTTTATCTAAGGCTATTAATAATTTCATTACTATAATTATGTATTATGCTCCTATAGGTATTGCTTGTTATTTTGCAAGTTTAGTTGGAACTTTTGGGGATTCAATAACTAAAGGATATTTAACTACATTTTTACTTTATTTAGCTGTTAGTGTATTTATGTATTTTATTGTTTACACTATTTATGCTTATTTATCTGGCGGAAAAGCTGGTGTAAAAGCATATTATAAAAATATAATGCCTACAACAGTAACTGCTTTATCTACTTGTTCATCAGCAGCTTCTATTCCAGTTAATACTCAAGTAGCTAAAAAAATAGGTGTTAGTGAAGAGGTTGCTGATATGGCTATTCCTCTTGGAACAACATTTCATAAAGACGGTTCTATAATTGGTAGTGTATTTAAAATTATGTTTTTAACTTATTTATTTGGACTTGATGTATCAATAGGCAAATTGATATTTGTATCACTTGTTGCGACTTTACTTGTTACAGCGGTTCCAATTGGTGGAGGAACTATATCTGAGGCGTTTATTTTATCATTAATTGGTGCTCCTCTAACAGCTCTTCCAATGCTTACTATAGTTGCGACTATTATAGATGCTCCTGCGACTGTTCTTAATGTAGTAGGCGATACAACTGTTTGTATGATGTCATCTCGTATGATTTATGGTAAAAAGTGGATAAAAAAGGCTTAAAAAGCCTTTTTTTGTGGTACAATAGGACCTGGTGATTTTATGGAAGAACAGATTTTAGATATGCTTTATGATGTTTTATCTGAACATTCAGAATATTTAAGACAAACAAGATCGTTGTTAAGTGAGCAAGAAAGAATAAAAAAGGTATATGAATACATAAATAATTATCCATTCTTAAAGAAAAAAAGAGTTGTTAAAAAATTTATGTCTGAATTTGATAAAGGTACTGCTTCTTATAAAATGTTAGATGAAGTAGAAGATTTAATTAAAAAGATTAATTTTTCTTTATATGATAAGGAACCATCTATTCAAGATTTTAAGATAGACTCTATAGATGAATCAGTAATGGATGTTTTAAAAGAAGGAAGAGAATATTTAAAACTAATTGTTGATACTTGTAACAAGTTATTGGAAAATAAAGAAGATTTATTAAATTTTGAAAAATATAGCCGATGTTACTTAGTATTTTTTACAAACGATGATATAGTAAATAAATATAAAGATTTGTTTTCCTCTTTAGTTTTACATTTTGCTTCTACTCAAGAAAAAGAATTTAAAATATTAAATGATAGAAAACAAGAATTAACCGCACCTATTTCTATTATATCTATTCCTAGTGTAAAACCTTTTAAACGTGATGGTAAAAATACAAGTTATAATTGTACTTTTATAGATGTATCAGAAAAAGCTAAATACTTTAGAAAATTAATTTTGGTAGATGAAGAGTTAGCTATGTCATTAATGTTAAGTGAAAAAGAGATAATATTATCTAGAATTGTGTATGACATATCTTTAGATTTAGAAGTTGCTTTTGAACTTGAAAGTAGTGAAGATATAGCTTTATTAACTAAGGAAAGAGAAAATATTTTATCTATTTTAAATGGGGGTGAGAAGATATGGCAGAAGTTAAAATAAAAGAAATAGATTCATATTTGGAACTTTTAGAACTGAAAGGAAAAATAGAGAATGATATAAATACATGCGAACTATTTTTAAAGAAAATAGATCCAAATATTATTCAAACATTAAAACATATTAATGTATCTAAAATGATAAATTTATTTTCAATATTAAATGATCAAACTGATGTATTTGAGAATAATGCTTATTTTGGGCTTTGTGCACAAGTTATATTAGAGTCATATGAAAAAGATGTATTTTCATCTTTAAGTACAACTAATTTTACAGTTGATCAATTACTTTTTGATGGTGAAGATATGTTGCCTCAAGTAAAATTTTTCTTAAAAGTTATAAAAGATAATCTTCCACTTCTATTAGAAAAATTAAGAAAAAATTATAATTTATGTACTACTTCATTAAAATATGCAGAGGATATTAACAAAATAAAAGACAAAAATATTGCTCCAATAGAGTTATTTAATAGAGGAATTGAACTTTCTTTTGATGACGTCATAGGAGATAAATCATTTTTTTCTAACTTGTATAGTTTACTTAAAAGTAATGAATGTGTAATTAATGATATTAAACAAGAAGTAAGTGAAATCCCAGTTTTAAGTTTAGAAGATAAGAAAATAAATGAATATAAAAAGAAATATGACTTAGATATTAGTGATGTATCTAGTTTTGAAGATATTATCTCTTTAGCTAAAGGACTTGGTATTGATTTTTTTAAAAAATATTTATCAACTATTTTAGAAAATAAAAAATTATTTTTGGAAAATTATTCTATTTTAAAAAGAAAAAACATAGCTGATAGTTTAATATTAAGTGATTTAGAAGCTTTATTCTTACCTGATTTAGAAAAAAGATTGAATTTAATTGAACAATATTTTATACCTTATGAAGATTTATTCAAATTATTTGATAAGCCTATTACTGATTTAAGTTACTTTAGAATTTTAGATTTATTAATAGAAAACGATTGTTTGGATATTAAAAATATTGCTAGTTTCTCAAGTTTAAAAATGAATACTTTAATATTTTATAGACTACAAGGAATAAAAAAAATGAACTTAAATGTAATACCATTTACAGAAGAAGAAATAAATGCTTATTTAGCAAGTAAATCAACAATGTTATCTAATTTAGAAGAATATAATAATAGTTCTTTATATGATGACTTTATGATTAATGGTTATACTCTAGAGTTTGATGGTATAAAAATATCTAGACCTAAAGTACTTAGAAATTTATCTCTTGGTATTGATGCTTTATTTGTTAATGAATTTTATAGAATGGATGAAATAGAAAGTATTAAGTCTTTTCTATGTAAGGAAAAACATTAGTTTTTCTTTTTTTATTCTAACATTTTTTATAATTCATATAATTATGGTATAATAAAGTAGGTGATGGTATGAGAGTAGTAGTAACAGCAGGTGGTACTGGTGGACATATATATCCAGCTTTAGCAATTATTCATAAAATAGAAAAGTTATATCCTGGAAGTGAATTTTTATATATTGGTACTCATAACAGAATGGAAAAAGATATTATTCCATCTTTTGGTATTGAATATAAATCAATAGAAATATATGGCCTTAATAGAAAGAATATTTTTAAAAACTTTAAGGTTGTTAATTGTTTCTTTAAAAGTTTAAAAAGTATAAAGAAATACTTAAAGGAATTTAATCCAGATGTTGTAATAGGAGCTGGTGGGTATGTAACAGGGCCTGTTATATATATGGCTTCATCGTTAGGATATAAGACATTTATTCATGAACAAAATTCTATTCCTGGGAAAGCTAATAAGTTTTTAAGTAAATATGTTACTAAAATAGGCGTTTCTTTTGAATCATCAATTAAGTATTTTCCAAAAGAAAAAACAGTGTTTACAGGAAATCCTTGTAGTGAGGAAGCTTTAGAAAAACAAGAGATAAAAAAATCTAAATATGGTATTTTAGATACAAGAAAATTAGTTTTATTTGTTATGGGCTCTCTTGGATCTGTTAAAATGAATAATTTTTTAGTTGATTTTATGTCTAAAGTAAAAAATAAAAACTATGATGTTTTATTTGTAACAGGCAAGAATTATTATGAAGAGATGAGTAAGAAAAGTTTTCCTAAAAATGTTCATGTTACTCCTTACATAGAAAACATGCCAGGTTTACTTAAGAATGTAGATGTTATTGTATCTAGAGCAGGTGCTTCTACTTTAAGTGAAATAATTTCTCTTAAGGTTCCAAGCATATTGATACCATCTCCTTATGTAACTGATAATCATCAATATAAAAATGCACTTGATTTGGTCAATAAAAATGCTGCTTACATGATAGAAGAAAAAGATTTAAATAAAGAAACATTGCTTTCTTTTATAGATAAAGCAATAGAAAATAGTGATGCTTTAAAAAATAATTTAACATCACTTCAAGTATTAGACTCTGCTAGTAGAATTGTTTCTATTATTTCTTCAATGGTTGGTGAATAATATGTTTAATGAATTAAAAAAATTACGAGTTGGTAATGTATATCTTGACGTTTTATATAAAGATATTTCAACATATAAGCTTGATGGTAAGGTAAAATATCTAGTCGATGTTGATAGTACAGAATGTTTGATAAAATTAATAAAATTTTTAAGAGAAAAGAATGTTAAATATAAGGTAATTGGAGGAGCTTCTAATTTAATTTTTAAAGATTTAGTTTATGATGGTGTTTTTATAAGGCTTAAAGGCTTAGACAAAATAGAGATAACTGATAATCAAATAAAAGTTGGAAGTGGAGTTTCTTTAATGAAGGTAGCTTTAAAAACTTGCAATCTAGGTTTTACAGGTCTTGAGTTTGCAACTGGTATACCTGGTAGTGTAGGAGGAGCTATTTATAATAATGCTGGTGCATATAAAAGTGATATGGGATATGTTGTATATTCTGTTGTTGTTTTAACTCCAGATCTCGAAGTTAAAGTTATGAAGAATAAAGAATTAAATTATCATTATCGTGATTCATTCTTTAAACATAATGACTCTTATGTTATATTGGAAGCTAAAATGTTACTTAAAAGAGGAAATAAAGAAAAAATTTTAGAGGTAATACGAGATAGAAAAGATAGAAGAATTCTATCACAACCTTTAGAATATCCATCTGCTGGCTCAGTATTTAGAAATCCTGACAATATACCAGCTGGAAAGATAATTGAAGATATTGGTTTTAAAGGTAAGAATGTTGGAGATGCTTATGTATCAGAAAAACATGCCAATTTTATTATTAACAAAGGTAAAGCAAAAGGAATTGATGTTATTGCTTTAACGGATATGATAAAAAAAGAAGTAAAAGAAAAATATGATATAGATTTAATTATGGAACAGGAAATAGTATAATATGAAAAAAAAGAAGCAACAGAAAAAGAATATAAAAAGTAATACAAGATATGGTAGAAATTATAAGACTAAAAAGGTAAAAGTTAAAAGAATCAGATTTAAAAGAGTAATAGTAGCTATATTTATTTTACTAATTATTATATTTACAATAAAATGTATTATGTCTATTCCTATAACTAATATTTATGTTTCTGGCAATAAAATACTTTCAGATCAAGAAATAATAGAACTTTCTTCTTTAGAAAAATATCCTTCTTTTACTTCATTTACAACACGAGGTTTAAAGAAAAAATTAGAGAAAAACACTTACATAAAATCGGCTAGTGTAAGAAGAAAGTTACTTGAAGTATATATATCTATAGAAGAAAATAGACCGTTAATATATTTGGATGAGGAAGAAAAAACTGTTTTACTCGATAAAACTAAAGTTGATTATAAATATGATGTTCCTGTTGTCTTAAATTATATTCCTGATACTTTATATGATAAGTTTTTAGTTAAACTATCTTCATTGGATGATGATATATTTAATAGAATATCTGAGGTCCTTTATGATCCAAATGATGTAGATGACGCTAGATTTTTATTCTATATGAATGATGGAAATAGAGTGTATTTAACACTTAAAAGGCTAGATAATTTAAATAACTACTTTGATATAATGAAAGAAGTTTTAGCTAAATATAATACTGATAAAGGTACTTTGTATTTAGATGAAGGTGAATATTTTGAAGTATATTAGAATTAAAGTTCATTTTTGAACTTTTTTTTATAAAAATATTAAAAAAAATTATAAGTTATGATAAAATGGTATTACAAGATATAGGAGATGGTACTTTGAAGCATATTTATACAAGTATTGACCTTGGAAGTGATTCTATAAAAATAGTTGTCTGTGAATTAGTACATAATAAACTTAATTTATTAGCAGCTACTACATATCCTTCTCATGGAATCAAAAATGGTTTAATTATTGATCCAGATGAAGCCAGAGCATCTATTAAATCAGCATTGAGTGAAATTGAATTGATGCTTGGTGTTAGAATAACAAAAGTGGTTGCAACTGTGCCATCTTATCATGCAACTTATACAGCAATTTCTGCTTCTATTACAGTTGATGGAGTTGTAACTGGTGAAGATGTTAATAGTGTTTTAAATAAAGCATATCAATCAAAACATATCGAAGGAAAAGAAATGGTTACAATAGTACCAATTGATTTTAAAACTGATAGTGAAGAGAAAATAAAAGACCCAAAAGGAATGGAGACTGTAAATCTTGGTACAAGGGCTATAATGATAAGTGTTCCAAAAAAGAATATATATTCAGTTTTAACACTTCTTGAAAGTTTAAATCTAGAAGTTGTTGATATAATGACTTCATCTGTTAGTGATATATCAACATTTAGGACAAAAGATAATATGTCTAAGGTAGGAGCTATTATTAATATAGGGTCTGATACGACAACTGTTTCAATATATAACAAAGGAATAGTTGTAGCTAGCAATATCTTAGGAGTGGGATCTAAAAATATTGATACAGATATTTCTTTTGTATATAAGTTAAAAGAAGAAAATGCCATAAAAATAAAAGAGACATTTGCACTTGCTTCTTCAAAATATGCTTCAAGAAATGATTATTACGAAGTAACTGATAAATTTGGAGATATAAGAAAAATTAGTCAAAGAGAAGTTTCTGAGTTAGCTCAATCAATTTTAGAAGAAAATTTAGTTTTGGCAAGAAAAGAAATAAATCTTTTGACAAAAACTAGTATAGATTATATAATAATAACTGGTGGTACAAGTAGTATGTCAGGTTTTGAGGCTTTGACAGAAGAAGTACTTGGTAATAACTCAAATATTGGGGTTATAAAAATTCCAGGAGTTAGAAATAATAGATATTCAACAGTTATAGGAAGTGTTGTTTATTTTATTAATAAATTGAAATTAAAGGGAATAGATTATACAATGGTCGAAGATGAATTTGACCAAAAGGGGAATAACGAGCAGAGTGAAACAATGCTTGGCAAAGTGTTTGGATACTTCTTTAATGAATAGGAGGATTTAATATGATGGGATTAGAAATTGATCAATTAGCAAAGATTAAAGTAATAGGTGTAGGTGGAGCAGGAAATAATGCTGTAAATAGAATGATTGAGTCAGGTATTAAAGGAGTAGAATTCATTGTTGCTAATACTGATTTACAAGTTTTAAATAATTCAAAAGCACCAACTAAGATTCAACTTGGAATTGAACTTACAAGTGGTCTTGGAGCAGGAGCAAATCCAGAAATAGGAAAAGAAGCTGCTTTAGAGAGTAAAGCTGAAATAGAAGCTGCACTAGAAGGCGCTGATATGGTATTTATAACTTGTGGAATGGGTGGAGGAACAGGAACAGGTGCTGCACCAGTTGTAGCTGATATAGCACAAGGTCTTGGGGCTTTAACTGTAGGTATAGTTACAAAACCATTCTCTTTTGAAGGAAAGAAACGTATGACTCAAGCATTAGCTGGTCTAGATAATTTAAGAGAACATGTTGATACTTTAATCGTAATTCCAAATGATCGTTTAAGAGAAGTTATAGATAAATCAACATCTTTACTTGATTCATTTAAAGAAGTAGATAATGTTTTACGTCGTGGTGTTCAATCAATATCAGATTTGATTGCAGTTGCGGGATTAATAAACCTTGACTTTGCCGATGTTAAGGCTGTTATGGAAAATAGAGGTAATGCCTTAATTGGTATAGGAATGGGTGTTGGAGAAGACAGAGCTGCAGATGCCGCAAGAGAAGCTGTTAATTCACCACTTTTGGAAGCTAGTATATCAGGAGCAACAGATGCTATTATAAATGTTACTGGTGGAGCTAACTTAACTTTATTTGAAGTAGAAGAGGCTGCAGAAGTTATTAGATCAAGCGCTAATACTGATATTAATACAATATTTGGAGCTGTTATTAATGAAAACTTAAATGATGAAATCATAGTAACAGTTATTGCTACTGGATTTGATCAACATAAAGATGAACCAGCACATCAAGCAGAAAAAGCAAGTGATGATATATTTGGTGCTGATGATGATGGCGATATTCCAAATTTCTTACGTAGTAAAAGAGTATTTTAATACTCTTTTTAATTTATTGTGTTATAATAATTATGGAGGATAAAATATGGAGTTTAAATTTGATAAGAAAAATGTAATTGTAACAGGTGGGGGATCTGGTCTTGGAGCTAAAATAGCAGAAGAATTTGCAAAAGCAGGAGCTAATGTAATTGTTGTTGATATTAATTTAGAAAAAGCTCGTGATGTTGCAAACGGTATTGCTAAATATGATGGCGTTTCATCATTTGCTCGTGTTGATATGACAAAATATAGTGAAGTTGAATCATTAGTTAATAAGACTGTTTCATCATTTGGAAGTGTTGATATACTTATTAATTGTGCTGGTATATGTTTACTTGATTCACTTGATAGTATGAGTGTTGAAGATATTAATCGAGTAGTTGATATTGATTTAAAAGGAACAATATTTGGGTGTAAGGCAGTATTACCAATTATGAAAGAAAAAGGATATGGTAAAATAGTAAACATGTCTTCAATAGCTGGAAAGTTATGTGGAGCTAATGCTTCTATATATTCTTGTGTTAAAACTGCTATTATTGGATTTACAGCTTCAATAGCTCGTGAATATGCTAGAGATAATATAAATGTTAACTGTGTACTTCCTGGTATTATTCGTACTAATATGTGGGAAGGAATGCTTGATGATATGACTAAATCTGGTGGAGATAGAGAAGAAGTATTCACATCTTTTACAGATTCTATTCCTCAAGGCAAACCACAAGATGAAATTGATATATCAAATATGACTTTGTTCTTGTGTACTGAAGAGGCAAATAAAATCACTGGTCAAAATATTGGCGTTGATGGAGGACAAACTTTTTAGTTTGTTTTTTCTTTTATTTTGTTGTATAATCTTATCTGGAAATGGGTGGTTTTATGTTTAGATTAGATGAACTTAAAGTTTTGCTTAATTTAGATGATGATACGTTTGCTAAAGTTGTTGATAAATTATCTTTATATAATGCTGTTAAGATAATGAATATTACTCATGATCCTGATGAGATAATAGTTAAATTTGCGGCAGATGTTAAAAATTTTCGCTTACATGTATTAAAAGATCATGTCTATATAAGTTACAGTGATTTTGATACATATAAAGTTATTGAAATCTATGAAAAAAAGTTATCTTTTTCTCATCATATAGCAGCTAAAGCTTATCAAAAGATGAAAAAAAAGTATGAAGTGAAACCTAAAAAAACATATAAAAAACATTTTTAAAATTTGGAGCTTTGCATGTGTAAAAGCTCTATTTTTATAGTATAATAATATTATTTAGGAGGGAAGTTATGGATCAAATAATAATCAAAGGGGCACGTGAGAATAATTTAAAAAATATAGATTTAGTGCTTCCTAAAAATAAATTAATTGTAATGACAGGTGTATCTGGGTCTGGAAAAAGTTCACTTGCTTTTGATACTATATATGCTGAGGGACAAAGAAGATATGTTGAAAGTTTATCAGCTTATGCTAGACAGTTTTTAGGTGGAAGTGAAAAACCTGATGTTGATAGTATTGAAGGGCTATCTCCAGCTATTTCAATAGATCAAAAAACAACAAATAAAAATCCTAGATCTACAGTTGGAACAGTTACTGAAATATATGACTATTTAAGACTTCTATATGCTCGTATTGGTACTCCAATGTGCCCAAATCATAATATAGTTATTAGTAGTCAAAGTATTGAAGAAATGACAAATCAGGTTCTTAAATTAGATATTGGGACTAAAATACGCGTTTTATCTCCTATAGTTTATGGAGAAAAAGGAACACATGTAGGGGTATTTTCTAAGTATTTAAAAGATGGTTATGCTAGAATGATAGTGGATGATGTTGAGTATGATCTTACAGAAGATATCACTTTAGAGAAGAATAAAAAACATAATATATTTTTAGTTGTTGATAGACTTATAATAAAGGAAGATATAAGAAGTAGACTTTATGAATCTTTAGAAATAGCTGTTAAAGAAGGAAAAGGTAAAGTTGAAATAGATGTTATTGGTGGAGAGAATTTTGTTATGAGTGAGGCTTATGCTTGTCCACTATGCGATTTTTCACTTCCAGAGTTAGAGCCTAGGTTATTTTCTTTTAACGCTCCATATGGTGCTTGCCTTGATTGCAAAGGGCTTGGTATTAAATACAAGCTTGATGTTGATTTAATTATTCCTGATAGAAATAAAAGCATAAATGAAGGAGCAATTACTTGTATTTCTACTGAACAAGATAGTACAATTTCAACGCAACTTTTAGCTTTATCAAAATTTTACGATATAGATCTTGATATGCCTATAAAAGATATGGATAAAGATAAATTAGATATTATATTATATGGATCTCCTGATATGATAGATTTTCATTATACTTCTAAGAATGGTAATACTAGGAATACTAAAGATTTCTTTGAAGGAATTATTACTAACTTAGAAAGAAGATATATTGAGACAAAAAGTACATGGATTCATGATTGGATAGAAGGATTTATGACTGAACTTGAATGTCCAACATGTAAGGGAGCTCGTCTTAGAAATGATGTTTTAGCAGTTAAAGTTGGTGGAAAAAGCATCTATGAATTAACTTTACTTTCTATAAAAGATTTATATAACTTTTTATCTAATTTAAAATTAAGTCATGAACAAGAAGAAATTGCAAAGCTTATTTTAGTTGAAATAAAAAATCGTTTGTCATTTTTAATCAATGTTGGTCTTGAGTATTTGACACTTGCTAGAAGTGCGGCTACATTATCTGGAGGCGAGGCACAACGTATAAGACTTGCTACTCAAATAGGATCTCATTTAACTGGTGTTTTGTATGTATTAGATGAACCTTCAATAGGTTTACATCAAAGAGATAATGAACGTTTAATTAATTCTATGCTTTCTATGCGTGATTTAGGAAATACCCTTATTGTTGTTGAACATGATACTGATACAATGCTTAAAGCTGATTATTTGGTAGATATTGGACCTGGTGCTGGAGAACATGGAGGAAATGTAGTTGCATGTGGTACCCCAGAAGAAGTTATGGCAAATCCTAATAGTTTAACTGGTAAATATTTAAGTGGTAAATTGAAAATAGAAGTACCTAAAACTAGAAGAAAAGGTAATAAAAAGTTTATTGAAATAAAAGGAGCACGTGAAAATAACTTAAAGAATATTAATGTTAAATTTCCACTTGGTACATTTACTTGTATTACTGGTGTATCTGGATCTGGTAAATCTACTTTAATAAATGAAATATTATATAAAGTAGCTCGTAATAGTGTATATAAAGCTAAAGAAAAACCTGGTAAACATAAGGAAGTAAAAGGTCTTGAAAATATTGATAAAGTTATAGATATTTCTCAAACTCCAATTGGAAGAACTCCAAGAAGTAATCCAGCAACTTATACAGGTGTATTTGATGATATAAGAGATGTTTTTACAACTTGCAAAGAGGCAAAAATAAGAGGATATGATAAGGGAAGATTTTCTTTCAATGTTAAAGGTGGAAGATGTGAGGCATGCTTTGGTGATGGCGTTAAAAAAATAGAGATGCATTTCTTACCCGATGTATATGTTCCTTGTGAAGTATGTGGTGGAACTAGATATAATAGTGAAACTTTACAAATAAAGTATAAAAATAAGAATATTTATGATATACTTAATATGAGAGTAGAAGAAGCTATTGAATTTTTTGAGAATGTTCCTAAAATCAAATCAAAGCTTCAAGTACTTATGGATGTTGGGTTGTCTTATGTTAAATTAGGACAAAGTGCAACTACATTATCTGGTGGAGAAGCAGCTCGTGTTAAACTTGCTAAAGAACTTCAAAAAAAACCTACTGGTAAGAGTTTATTTATATTAGATGAACCTACAACAGGTCTTTCTACTGATGATATTAAAAAACTACTTGTAATACTAATGAGGATTGTTGATAATGGTGATACTGTCGTTGTTATTGAACACAATTTAGATGTGATTAAAGTAGCTGATTATATTATTGATTTAGGACCAGAAGGTGGAGATAATGGAGGTACTATAGTTGCAAAAGGTACTCCAGAAGAAGTTGTTAAAGTTAAAGAAAGTTATACAGGCAAATTCTTAAAACCACTATTAGAGGAGATGGAATCATGAAATTTGATATGTTGTGGACTAGAAAAGATTATGAAAAGTTTTTAAAGGCATCAAATAGAAAATACAACTATTTTTGCTTAATATTATTTACAGTTGTTTATTTTATAGCTTGTCTAGATTTAATGAGTACAAATGCTTTTCAAGTTTTAACTTCTTATGTAGTAAGTGTTTTAATTCTATTTACAGTTTTAAATATTTTTATAATATTATTTGTTAAAGCGATATTAAAACATAATGACAAAGAATTCTCTTATGGAATGTATCATGTTGAACTTACAAATGATAAAATAATAGAAGATATAGATGATAAACATTATGAACTTAGATACGATGATATATCACGTGTTTCTAAAAGCAATAAATGGTTAGTTGTTTATCCAAAAGAAAATAATATGATGTTTATATTTCTTAAAAAATCATTTAAAAAAGTTAGTGATTATGAAAAATGTGTCAATATAATATTGAAACGTTTTCATAAAGAAGTAGTGAAAGAGTTAGACAAAAAGCCAAAGACAAAAGAAGAAGTTGTAAAGAGTCGAAAAAAAACAAATAAGAAGAAGTAATGCTTCTTCTTTTATTGACATGAAATTTAATATTATATATACTTAAGTTAGAAAATGGAGGTAAATATGACAGCACATATTGAAGCACAAAAAGAAGATATTTCTAAAATTGTATTAATGCCAGGAGATCCTAAAAGGGCAGAGTTTATTGCATTAAATTATTTAAAAGATGCAAAACTTGTAAATAGAGTAAGAGGAATGTATGCATATACAGGTCTTTATAAGGGAAAAAAAATTACTGTTATGGCATCTGGAATGGGTTCTGCAAGTATTGGGATTTATGCTTATGAACTATATAAATTTTATGATGTTGAAAGTATTATTAGAATTGGAACAGCAGGAAGTTATGTTAGTGAACTTGATATATATGATTTAGCACTTGTTTGTGAAAGTTATAGTGATTCTAGTTTTGCTTATGTCACTAGTGGATGTACTGATGATACAATAAGTTCTTCATCTAGCTTGAATGAATGTATCTTGTCTACAGCTAATAAAAATAATGTTCCTATTAAGAAAATAAAAGTTTATTCATCTGATGTTTTCTATAAAATTAATGATAATTACAAAGAACTAGTTAAAGATAAAAATGTATCTGCTTGTGAAATGGAAAGTTTTGCTCTATTCCATTTAGCTAATATTTTAAATAAGAAAGCTACTTGTATTTTGACTATTTCTAATAGTTTTGTAACTGGAGTTGAAACTACATCTTTAGAAAGGGAAAAGAGTCTTAAAGCTATGATTGAACTTGCTTTGGATTCTGCTTTAAATTATGACTGTAAAAGAGCTTCCTAAGGTTGAACTACATGTTCATTTAGATGGATCTATACCTTATTCTTATTTTATTAGTAAAGGTTACGATATAGATTCTATAAAAGATGATATAACTGCTTCAAGTGATGTTAATTCATTAAACGACTATTTAAAAAAATTTAGTTTACCTGTTAGCTTAATGCAAGATAAAGATTCTTTAATAGAAATTAGTAGACTTTTTGGACTAGAACTTTTAAAAGAAAATGTTATATATGTTGAAGTTAGATTTGCACCATTAAAACATACTTTAAAAGGTTTAAGTATAGAGGAAGTTGTTGAAAGTGTGAAACATGGGTTAAAACTTTCAAAAATAAAATTTAATTTAATTTTATGTATGATGAGGGACGAGAATATAACTAATAATAAAAAAATAATAGATTTAGCCCATAAATATAATTATCCTGTTGATTTAGCTGGTGCTGAGGCTTTATATAAGACATCTAGCTTTAAAGAACTATTTGATTATGCGAATAGTTTAAATGTTAAATTTACTATTCATGCTGGTGAAGCTGATAATTATACAAGTGTCTTATCTGCTATATCTTTTGGAGCGAAGAGAATAGGTCATGGTGTTACTTCTATACATGACTATAATACTTTAAATGAGTTACGTGAAAATAATATTCTGTTAGAAGTCTGTGTAACTTCTAATATTCAAACAGAAGCTTTTACTTATTCAAATCATCCAGTTAAAAAATTATATGATGATGGTATTTTAATAAGCATTAATACTGATAATAGGACTGTATCTGGTATTAGTTTAAGTGATGAATATCAACTACTTTTAGATAAATTTAATTTTAGTCTTGATGATTTAAAACAAATGAACTTAAATGCTATTGAAGCAAGTTTTTTAACTGATTTAGAAAAAAAAGATTTGAAAAAATATTTTTTAGATAGTTGGAAACAATAATAAAGGTGATAATATGGATTATTTAAAAATAAATAAAAATGGTTATAATTTGCATTTTATTAAAACAGACAAATTTAAAACTATAACAATTAGAGTTAATTTTAAAAGTGAATTAACTGAGAAAAAAATAACAACATATGAATTATTAAGCGGTGTTTTATCAAATTCAACAGGGGATTATCCTACTTTAAAAGAATTAGTAATGAAAAAAGAGGATATGTATCAATTAGGTTATGGATTTAACTCTATGCCAAGTGGTAAATATATGGTACTTGCAGCATCAACTAAATTTATACATGAAAAATATACAGAAAATGGAATGAATTTAAGGTCTATTAGATTTTTCCTTAATTCTATATTTAAGCCTAATTTAGATGGCAAAGCTTTTAATAAAGAAGCTTTTGAGTTAGAAAAAAGAGATTATTTAGAATATTTAGAAGAAGTAGAAGAAAATCCATCTACAGTTTCTTGTACAAGGTTTAATAAGATATTTGGCGCTGATACAACTCTTGCTTATGATAGAACAGGTGATATCTTAACGCTTAAAAATATAACCAATGAAAGTTTATATGATACTTATCTTGATGCGATTAATAATTCGGAAGTTGATATATTCTTTATTGGAAATATGGATGTTAATGAATTAGAGGGCATATTTGATGAATATTTTTCTAATAGATCTAATATTAGCTATGATGGAGTTCACGATGACATAATTAAAATTGGAGAAGAAGTAAGTGTCGTTGAAAAGTCTAAATTTAAGCAAAGTAAACTTTGTATGGGTTTTGTCATTGAACCTATGACTTTATTTGAAAAAATGTATGTTTTACCAGTATATAATTTTATATTTGGTGGAGACTCTGATTCTTTATTGTTTAAGAATGTTCGTGAAAAGAATTCTTTGTGTTATGACATTCATTCTAATTTTATTCCAATTTATTCTGCTATAAGAGTATTTTCTGGAATAGAAGCAAAAGATTATGAAAGATGTGTTTCTTTAGTTAAAGAGATGCATCAAGCTATGATAGATGGCAAATTTACTGACGCTGATATAGAAAAAGTAAAATTAAATTATAAGGCTAGTTATTTAGAAACTATGGATAGTCCTTCAAGTATTTTAAATACTTATGAAGCTCATGTTTATATAGGCTATGATTTACTTGATGAAAGAATTAAAAATATAGACAAAGTAGATAAAAAGATGATAGAAGAATTTGCTTCAAAGGTTCATTATCAAACTACTTACTTTTTGGAGGGTAATGATGAAAAAAGAGATTAAAGGATTAGATTTATATGTTTATGAGGAAGTATTAGACAATGGTTTAACAGTTTATTTAGTACCTAAAAACAATATAACTAGTATTTATGCGACTTATACAACAAAGTATGGCGGAAATGATACTGAATTTTATGTTGATGATAAGCTAGTTAAAGTTCCCGATGGAATTGCTCATTTTTTGGAACATAAGATGTTTGAACAAGAAAGTGGAATAGATGTAGCATCAGAGTTTTCTAGAAATGGTGTTTCTTCTAATGCGATGACATCTAATTATAAGACAACTTATTTATTTGATGGTTCTTCTAAGTTTTATGAAAATTTAGATTTACTATTAAATTATGTTGGTGAACCTTATTATACAGATAGTAATGTCAATAAGGAAAAACATATAATTGAACAAGAAATAGATATGTATGCGGATAATCCTTATAAAGCTAGTTTTCTAGCATTGCTTAAAAATATATTTGTTTATGATCATTCTAGAGTTCCTGTTATAGGAAGCAAAGAGTCTATCAATACTATAACAAAGGAAGATTTATATTTATGTTATAATACCTTTTATGATCCACATAATATGTTTTTAGTTATTACGGGAAATATTGATGTAGAAGAAACTATTAAAAGAATTAGATTAAATCAAAGTAATAAAAGGCGAGAATATCATAAATTTTCATTAAAGGAAGAAAATGAACCTTTAAATGTTTTAAATCCTTATGTTGAAGTAAATATGAATGTAACTGTTCCAAAACTTGCTTTAGGATTTAAATTATCTATTAAAGATTTAAATGAAAAAACTGGTTTAACTAGTAGAGAAATGCGTAGATTTTTAAAGATTTTTACATCTTGTAAACTTGGTAGTGTATCAACTTTCTTAGAAAATTTAAGAAAAGAAGAGATTTTGACATCATCACTTGACTATAGCTTTTATTCAACAGATGATTATATAATACTTATAATAGCATGTGATACTAAAAATCCTGATATATTAGTTGATAGAGTTAAAAAAGAATTAGATTTAAAAGAAGTTGATAAAAGTCTTTTTGATCTTAAAAAAAGAAGCATGATTGCATCAACAGTATATACAAGTGAAAACATATATTCTATTAATCAAAAAATTATTAGTGATATTTTATATAATAATCAAGTTGAATATGATATTTTAGACGCTTTTAAAGCACTTGACTATGATAAATTCAATGATTTTATTAAGGAATTAGACTTTTCTAATACAACTACTGTTGTTGTAAAAGAAATGTAAATACTATTAACAATTAATTTTATATTTGTTATAATTAATTTAGAGGTGTTATTATGAAGAATAAAGGTTTTACTTTAGCTGAGTTATTAGCAGTTATTGTTATTTTAGGAATAATAGCAGTTATTACTGTTCCAATTGTTACAAAAACTTTAGCTAGTTATCGTACTAAACTTTGCGAAGATCAAATTCAAAATATAAAAGAAGCTGCTCGTATTTGGGGTAGTGATAACTTACTTAGCTTACCAGATAAAGAAAATGGAACTTTAGTAATTACATTAAATGATTTACAAAATAAAGGATATATCGATAAAGATATAAATAATCCAAGAACTAAGAAAATAATTGATCCAACTACTAAAATTACTATTACAAGAGTTGGTAAAAAATATAATTATACTGTTGATTATACTTGTTAGAGCGAAAAGCTCTTTTTTATTTTTTTAAAAAATGTTACAATTATAGAGGTGAAAAAAATGGTATATACAAGTTTAGATAATCCTAAAATGAAAGATATAAAAAAATTAACTTTAAAAAAACATAGAGATAGGGAAGGCTTATTTTTAGTTGAAGGAGAACATTTGGTTTTAGAAGCATATAAAAAAGGCTATTTAGTGGATTTAATATTAGAAGAAAATCAAGTTTTTCCTCTTAATGTTAATACTTATTATGTTACTAAAAATATATTATCAGCTTTTTCTTCTCTTGACTCTACTCCTTTAGTTATGGGTGTTGTTAAAAAAACTTCTAATCAAGAGAAAATAGGTAATAGAGTTTTGGTATTAGATGGTATACAAGATCCTGGAAATTTAGGAACAATTATTAGAAGTGCGGCGGCGTTTCGAATTGACACAATTATTTTAAGCGAAGATACTGTTGATTTATATAATCCTAAAGTTGTTAGATCTACTCAAGGCTTAATATTTCATATGAATATTATAAGAAAAAAATTAAGCGATGTATTAGATAATCTTAAGAGTGATGGCTATACAATTTATGGAACAAAAGTAACTCATGGAAGTTCTTTAAAAAGTATTGAAAAAGTAGAAAAATTTGCTATAATAATGGGCAATGAAGGAAACGGAATGAAAGAAGCAAATGAAAAATATTGTAATAAGTTTATTTATATTCCGATGGATCCTGTATGTGAAAGTTTAAATGTAGGAGTTGCTACTAGTATTATTTTGTATGAATTAGATAAGTAGGTGAGATATGAATTCTTTGTATGTTGGTAAGGTAGTTAATACACACGGACTTAAAGGAGAGATTCGTATTTTATCTGCTTTTTATGTTCCTAAATCAGTATTTAATATAGGAAATACTTTATATGTTTTAGATAAACCTTATGTTATTAATAGTTATAGAAAACATAAAGAATTTGATATGGTTACATTTTTAGATATGGATAATATTGATTTAGTATTACCTCTAAAAGGAAATAATGTTTATATTGATAGAGATTCTATAAAAGAAAAGATAATTACTGATTATATTTCTTGTAATGTATTTTATAAAGATAAAATAGGTAAAGTTATTGATGTTATAGAAGGTGTTAAATACCCTTATTTTGAAATATTAATGGATAAAGAAAAAAAGTTGGTTCCAATACTTGATAATTTTTATGAAGAAGTGGATGATGGAATTAGAATAATTCCAATGGATGGGTTATTATGAGAATAGATATTTTAACTTTATTTCCAGAAATGTTTAGTGAGGTATTTAATGAATCAATAATTAAAAGGGCAAAGATTGAGAAAAAGGTAGAAATAAATATAATTAACTTTAGAAATTATACTCAAGATAAGCACGGTAAAGTTGATGATACTCCATATGGTGGAGGAGCTGGTATGGTTCTTTCAGTTCAGCCAATATATGATTGTGTTAAAAGTCTAAAGAAAGAAAATAGTAAAGTAATTTTACTTACTCCAAGTGGAATACCTTATAGGCAAAGTAAAGCTTACGAATTATCAAAAGAGGAACATTTAATTATTATTTGTGGACATTATGAAGGTTTTGATGAAAGAGTTAATTCTATTGTTGATTTGAAAATTAGTATCGGAGATTATGTTTTAACTGGCGGAGAAGTTCCAGCAATGGTAATAATAGATTCTATAGTTAGATTAATCCCTGGTGTTATTAATGAACAAAGTCATTTAGAGGATTCTTTTAATGACAAACATCTGCTTGATTATCCAACATATACTAAACCAAGGTGTTTTAATGGAATGGAAGTACCAGAAGTTTTAATAAGTGGGGATCATAAAAAGATAGATGAATGGCGCAAGGAAAAAGCATATGAAATAACTAAGGAAGTTAGACCTGATTTATTAATTGGAGATGATAAAAATGAGTGAAACTTTAAAGAAAAGAAATAAATTTAATGGTAAATTATCAGATTTAAATAGTAAATCTTTTGAAGGACTTTCTATAAAGCCTAAAAATCACTTAGAAAATGATATGAAAGTTAACAAAGTTTTAGTTGTTAATCAAGCATATATCGAAAAAATTCTTAGAAAGAAAATAACTCGTAAATTAGATTACTTTCTTAAATATATAATTGCTTTAATTGATGGCAGTGAAGATGCGACAAATCCTGATAATTTACGTTTGGCACTTGATGATTTAGCTCATTATCGTTCTATTATTGAATATAAGTATCGTAAGTATTTAGATGAAAAATACATTAATTTATTACTTCAAAAAATAGATATGTTAGAGCATGAAATAAAAGTTAAATTAGCTTATAAAAGCTTAGAGCAAGAAGAGGAAAAAGAAAGAAGTGGAAAAGTAAGATAATTCTTGCTTTTTTATTTTTAATATGTTATAATTTCATTTGTAATCCGCTGATTTATATTATGATTACCTAGTTTAAGAAAAGGAGAGTGAATCTAGTGACAGTTTTAGAAAAAGTAAACGAAAGTCAAATAAGAACTGATTTACCTGAATTCCGTGTTGGTGATACAGTACGTGTAGATGTTAACATTGTTGAAGGTAAAAGAGAAAGAATCCAAGCATTTGAAGGTATTGTTACTGAAATCAAAGGTAGTGGAGTTAGTCGTACTTTTACAGTTAGAAAGATTTCTCAAGGTGTTGGAGTTGAAAGAATATTCCCAGTTAATTCACCTAAAATTAAAGAAGTTGCTATCATAAGAAAAGGTATGGTTAGAAGAGCTAAATTACATTACTTAAGAGATCTTAAATCACAACCAAAAATCAAGGAAAGAAGAGACAACGTTTCAAATAAGGCAGCATAATCTGTCTTATTTTTCCTTTTATGAATAAAATAAAAGAATTAATACCTTATTTAATAATAATTATAGTGGTTGTGTTAATACGTTCATTTGTTGTTACTCCTGTTAGAGTTGATGGATCTAGTATGTATCCTACTTTAAAAAATGGAGAAATTTTGATACTTAAAAAATTTGATAAAACTTATGATAGATTTGATGTAGTTGTTGTTAAGTATAATGGTGAAAGATTAGTTAAGAGAATAATTGGTCTTCCAGGTGAACATATTGTTTATAAAGATAGTAAGCTATATGTAAATGATGAGTTAATAGATGAAAAGTTTTTACCATCTGACTTAACATTTGATGATTTTGATAATATCTTACTTGGGAAGAACTTTATACCTGAGGATTATTATTTTGTTGTAGGTGATAATAGAAATAATTCAACTGATTCTAGAATAATAGGTTTTATTCCTAAAAATGATATTCTAGGTGTTACTAATTTTAGATTATTTCCATTTAATAAAATAGGTACTTTTAATTAAAAAAGTGCCTATTTTTTATATTCTACTTTAAGTCGGTTGTTTAAAAATATTGATTTGTTATAATTGAATTGGGTGATAGAATGGATTACAAAGCAATAGGTTTATTTATTAAAAATAGACGAATTAAAGCTAATTTAACTCAAAGAGAATTGGCTAATATGTTAGGTGTTACTGACAAGGCTGTCAGTAAATGGGAAAGGGGAAATGGTTGTCCAGATGTTTCTATATTAGAAAGTTTATCAAATGTTTTAGATGTTTCTATATTAGAAATATTAAATGGAAAAAGGATGGAAAATATATCTTTATCTGATGCGGATATGGGAATTAAAGTTTCTTTAATAGAAGATAGAAATAAATATAAGAAAATAGCTTGTTTAATTATTTCTATATTTATCATATGTATGGTATTTATGGTTTTTGTTTTAAATATTACTCACATATTTTATCTTAATAAAAAAATAACTTATGATTTTACTGATTATCATAAAGAGATAAATGAGCTATTGAATGAGTTTAGTAGTAAGAATGATAGTCTTAACAAAGAATGTATTAGTGACGAAGATTTTAATGAAATAAAAAAAGATTTAAATGAAATTTATAATGGCTATAAAAATTTAAAAATAAATTCATATGATGGAGTTGTTTCGTTAAACAAAAAAGATTTATATGAACTTGATAGTGAAAAATACAATATGTTAGATATGGTACATATATTAGAAATTTTATCTAAATATTCTTCTAGAATAGGAGACTATTATGATTTATTTATGGATGAGTTTAGATATTCTGCATATGGAAGTTCTTTTGCTTATAAAGACATTACCGACTCATCTTTTTATCAGGTAAATAGTATTTTATCTAGAGATATTGATCCTATGGAATTTAGAACTTCTAAGGCAAAATATTTACTTAAAAATATGATTTATATTTTATCTTATATTGGTGGTGATATTTGTGAATAATATTTTAAAATTTATTAGATATGCTTTATTTTTTTTAATATTTATATTTTCTATATGTTTACATAAATTATCGGATATGAACAGTTTATATGTTTGGTATATTTTATTTATATTTATAGAATCATTTATATTGATAATTGATTTAAAAAGAAAGAATAATTATTCAAAAACATTTGAAATTATTAGTATAATACTTTTCTTAACACACTTATTATTATTTTTTAGAATGTTTTTAGATCCTAGTTTTATTAATGATTCTGATATTATTGGATATTATGGGTTTTCTCTTTCAAGAACTAATTATTTTTATCAGAATTTAGTATTTTTAATTCCTATGTATATTTCTTTATATATTTATCATTATTTAGAGTTACAAATGAATGGTTATAAAATAAATAATATAAAAATTAAAATAGCTTTAGTTTTAACTTTAGTTAACTTGTTTTTTTCAATATATTTCTTTAGTAGTTTTATGTTTTTGCTTTTGATTAATTTTATAGTTTTAATATATATAATAGCTACTTTAATTATATATAATCATAGACAGACTAGAAAAAATGAATTAACTTTATTTATATGTTTTACTATAAACAGTCTTAACTTAATTTTTTATTTACTTCTTTTTTTAGCATAAAATGTATGATATAATATGTGTAGAATAGAGAGGGATAATTATGAGTAAGATTTTAAATAAGTACACAGTTATATCAATAGTTATATCAATGTTTTTAATTCTCTTAGGAATTATACTTATTACTTTTCCAAATACTTCTATAGTTGTATTTGGATATGCTTTAGCAATGTTTTTAATTGTACAAGGTGTATATTTTATCGTACTTGATATATACGATGAAATATATTTTATACCATTTGGATTATTACCAAAGGGTGTATTATCAATAATACTTGGTGGCATTTTATTTGCTTATCCAAAGACCTTGGTTGTTTTGATACCGGTTATAACAGGAGTTTGGTTTATTACAACTAGTGCGATTAACTTAAGAGTTTCTTATATGCTTAAAGATATATCTAAATCTAGTTGGATACTAACTTTAGTTATTTCAATTTTATCAATTATTTGCGGAGTATGTTTAGTTATTAGACCACTTACTTCTGCAAGTATTGTTATAATAACTGTTGGCATAGTTTTAATAGTTTATGCTGTTTCAAATATTATTGATATGATCACTTTTAGGCAACATATGAATGAACTTATTAAAATATTTAAAGAACGTATTTCTGAATAAAAGGGTGCTTAATGCATTCTTTTTTTGATATAATGTAGATGGTGGTAGTATGGAAAGAATTGACAAGATTAATTATTATTTAGATTTAGCTGAAGTTACGCTTGAAAGAGGAACATGCATTAGAAGAAATTATGGTGCTGTTATTGTGAACAATGATGAAATAGTTTCAACTGGCTATGTTGGGGCTCCAAGAGGCAGAGTGAACTGTAATGAACTTGGCTATTGTATACGTGAGAAAATGAATGTTCCACGAGGAGAAAGATACGAACTTTGTCGTAGTGTTCATGCTGAACAGAATGCAATTATAAGTGCTGAAAGAAGAAAAATGATAAATTCTACATTATTCTTATGTGGAAAAAAATATACTGATGGAAGTTATATAACTAATTCAAATCCTTGTGGTTTATGCAAGCGAATGATTATTAATGCAGGAATAAAAGATATTTATATAAGAGATAGCAAAGATGAATATCGTCATATAATGGTTCAAGATTATATAGATAATGATGAATCTATTAATGGTACTTTAGGTTATTAGTATTGTATATAGATTAATTTTATGATAAAATGTTAATGTCTTATGACATTAATGGCCTGTTGGTGAAGTGGCTTAACACACTGCCCTCTCAAGGCAGCATTCACGGGTTCGAAACCCGTACAGGCTACCAAATGAATTTAAACTAGAGAAATCTAGTTTTTTTAGTTTAATTTTGAGCATAGTATTTTATAGGAGGTAATGTTATGAGTATAGTTCCTGATATTCCTCCTAAAGCTTGGAGTTTTAGCGCTGTTATAGTAGGTTATTTACTTATAGATGATCTAACTGCTAATGAACAAAATGCTCTTGGTAACTGGCTAATGCTTACAGCTCAAGTTTTATGTACAAATGCTTATTACAAACAAGTACAATATGAAAGACAAAATGTAAGTGAACCATCGTTAGAAGAAACTGTTTCTATATTAGAAAAAATGGTTGCAGCTTTAAGTGAAGAATTAACTAATTTAAAAAATAAATAACTTTTTTATAAAAAGTATTGAAAGTAAAAATATATTTTGTTATAATTAGACAAGTGATGGCGATGTAGCTCAGTTGGCTAGAGCGTCCGGTTCATACCCGGAAGGTCGTGGGTTCGACCCCCTCCGTCGCTACCAAAATGAAATTAACTAATCTTTATGATTAGTTTTTTTGTGTTTTAAAAAATTTTATATATTTTTAAATTTTTGAATATTTTTAAATATTAAGTCAAAATGTTTATTTAATTTAAAAAATTTGGTATACTAATTATAGTAGAGAAGTTGGTAATATGAAGTATAAATATTGGTTGATTTTTTTATTTTTTGTTTTAGCGATACTAGCTTTTATGATTTATATAAGAGTTTCTTTTCGCATAGTTGGAAAAACTAATACTACTATTACTTATTTAGAAGAATATAAGGATTTGGGAGCTAGATATAATATATTTTTTAAATCATTTAGTGATAAGATAACTGTTACTAATAATGTTGATACTACTAAATTAGGAGAGTATGAAGTTATATATAAAGTTAAAATATTTTCTATTACTATGAAAAAAGTTAGAAAAGTTAAAGTTATAGATAATTTAGCTCCTATAATTGTTTTTGATAGTGATGATTTAGAAAAATCAATTTGTCCTAATAGTGACATACCGAAAGATTATAAGGCTTATGATTTATATGATAAAGATTTAACTGATAAGGTAAAAATAGAGGATACTGCTGATGGAATTATTTATTCAGTTAGTGATTCTTCTAATAATAAATATTCTGTTAAAAGAAAAATAAAAAGAGAAGATATAGAAAAGCCAACCATTGAATTAAAGGGAAGTTCTACTATGTATTTAGGTCTTACTTCCAAATATAGTGAACCTGGGTATGTTGTTCATGATAATTGCGATTCAAATGTCGAAGTTAATGTTGATAACAATATTGATACATCAAAACCTGGGACTTATTATGTTACTTATAAAGCAAAAGATTCAAGTGGAAATGAAGAAGAAGTAAAAAGAAAAGTTATAGTTTATAAGGAAAATGGACAAGGAGTTATTTATTTAACATTTGATGATGGTCCAAGTGGATCTGGATCCACTTTAAAAATACTTAATATTTTAAAGGAAGAAAATGTAAAAGCTACATTCTTTGTAACTTGTAGTGGACCTGATAATTTAATTAAAAGAGAATATGATGAAGGTCATACAGTTGCACTTCATACTAAAACGCATAAATATAGTTATGTATATTCATCAGTTGATAATTATTTTGAAGATTTATATTCAGTACAAAATAGGGTTTATAATATAACTGGTGTTAAAACTAACTTTATAAGATTTCCTGGTGGAAGTAATAATACTGTTAGTAATAAATATTCGAATGGCATTATGAAAACCCTAAGAGAACAAGTAGAAGAAAAAGGATTTACGTATTTTGATTGGAATGTATCTTCAGGAGATGCTGGTGAATGTGTAACATCTAGTTGTGTATATAATAGTGTTATAAAAGGTTTATCTAAAAAAAGAGCTAACATTGTATTAATGCATGATATTAAAATGTTTACTGCTGATGCTTTAAGGGACATAATTAAATATGGAAAAGCAAATGGATATACTTTTGAAGCAATTACATCTTCTACAACACCTGTTCATTTTGGATAAAAAGTTAATTTAGGCTTGTTTTAAGCCTTTTTTTAATGGTATACTTAAACAGGTGGTTTTATGGTAGGTAATGTGATTGATTTGTTTAACAAAAACAAGATTTTAGCAAGAGCTATGGATTTAGCTTATGTGACTAAGTATGATAGCGAATATAGGCTTGATTTTACTAGTTGGGCTAGTGAATTTGAGTTTTCTAAAATAGGTCTTTATAGTTTGTCTACTACGCTTATTATGCCAGAATTAGATATACCTGTTTATAAATCTATAGGTTTTTTAATTAATTCAGATAAAGCTGATATAAGACATGTTTGTAAAAGTGATAGCTTATCTTCTGGAAATGAATTAAATGGAGATTTTAATGCTTTAGGTAATAATTTAAAAACAATTGATAATCTTGTTAATTATATTAAAGAAAACAATAGTCATCTTATGAATGAAGTTAATGTTAATATAAAAAATGATGCATATGTTGGACTTTTTTATAGAAAATGTCCTTCATTAAGAGTTTTGTCTAATGTTTTACTTGCTCAAACTTTATTAGAAAGATTATCTGGAATTAAATATCCTATATTTGAGTATGATGGTAAGAATTTGAATTATAAAGATTTCAGTGATGATTTTAAAATGGATTTCTTAAGCAAGATGTGTGAAGATAAAACATTATTTTCTCAATATATATATTATTATATAATAGATGAGGTTTGTTTTAATTATTTAAATTATAAAAAAATAGAGGAGATTTAAGATACTCCTCTTATTTTTTTTTGATATGTATTTATAACATCTCGTTCTTTTAAAGATATATTTAAATCTGTTAAAATTGTATCAATTGTTGTTTGATGATTTAGTAATTGCTTAGTATAATATGATATTTGCTCTTTATCTTGAGTATATTTTTCAAATATAGCTGTTGCATAAATATCACTTAATAAATATGTGTATGTCTGGTGTTGTTGATATTCTAAAATAAGCTTGAATCTTGGATCATTTATTGGGACTGTTTCAAGATTTCTTAGTATTTCAACTATAGTTTTTATATGATTTATTCTGGTATTATTCATAGCATATGATATAGGTAGTTCTAATATCTCTTCTGCTTCTTTTGCCACTATTTGTTCCATTAATATGGAAGCTAGTTCATTATAATGAATGTTTCCTAAAAAGTAAGTTGTTTCTATAGTTGTTTCAAGGTCTATTTTGTCATGCGTATACTCGTGAGCTAAACTAGGTATTATTGTATAGAAATTATAGCCCATAATTAATATTGAAACTAATTTGTTTGTTGTTCTATCTTTTTCTATTACTGTATCATATTCACTTGATAAGATTTGTTTATTTATTCTAGTTTTAGAAAAATAAGTTGTTAGTTCATCTATACTAAAATAATCTTGTAGTATTTCTTTTAAAACATCTTCAACTAATCTTCTATTTAGTCTGTCAGTATCATTTTTGAATCTTTTTACATCAGTCATTAAAACTATCTCTTTAATTTTTTCTAAGTTTCTTTTTTGCTTTGTATATTCCATTTCTTTAAATGAAGCTTTATCTTTAACGTCACGTACTAACTGGTTGAGTTGTTCCATTCCTGATAAATTTTGTAATAATTGATTTATATATTCCATTATTCCACCTCGATGGCGTATTATATCATATTATCGTTAATTTGACAAACATATGTTTTTCTGCTAGAATAACGCTCAATAAAGGGGGAGATAGTATGGAAAATACTCAAAACAAGGAATTATCAACAGTTGAGATTATTAATCAATTAGTTAATTCTAAATATAAGCTTGTAAATGGAAGAATGGTAAAGGTAGCTTCTGCTCCAGTTCAAGAATCAGAAGTTTCTTCAAAATCTGATGATAGTAAAATAGTAAAAAAAGAGTTAAACCGTGATACTAAAGATATGATTTCAGATTTAATTAATATTAAAATAAATGTTGAAAGTCAATGCAAAGTTTATTTAAATAAGGTGCCAAATTCTAGAAAAAAAGTAATAGGTTTGGCTGATATTGATAATGTTAAAAATGATTTTTGGTTTAATTATGACTCTGATGTATTTGATTTAATGGTATCGCTAAAGAGAGTTAACGAAATTATTAAAAGACAAAATCCAAAATATGATGTTGGAAAATTTGTTGATTTAAAGAATAGATTAATTTTAAAAATTAAACAACAACTTTTAAGAGATATCAATAATCTAAATGAAAGAATAGATTATAGTTTTAAGTTATTTTCAACAGCTTCTTTTGACCAAAAAACAGACTATTTGATAACAAATGATCTTGTTTCTTATTATGAATATATTACTTATACATATAATACAATAACTAAAGAATTAGATAAAGCATCTAGGGTTTTATTAAAACAATCTTATAGTATGTTAAAGGGTAAAGTTTTAAATTATTTAAGATATAAAGGAAAAGCAAATGAATGCTTATTTCCAACACAATATGTAAAGCACTAATGTGCTTTTTTATTTGCATTTTTAAGTGTTTTATTATATACTTTTACTAGTTATAATAGAAGAGAGTGGTTGTATGTTTGATGAAAATAATTTAGATGTTAGAGTACCTATTATAGATGGATCTTATTCTATAAAAAGAGATGATGATAAATGTATTTTGTGTGGCAATTGTAGAAGTGTATGCAAATACAATCAGGGTGTATATGGACATTATGATATCAATGAAGAATGTGTTTGTATTGACTGTGGCCAATGTAGTAATGTTTGCCCAACATCTGCAATAACTGAAGTTATGGACTACATAAAAGTAAAAGCATTACTTAAAAGTCATTCTAAAATAATTGTATTTCAAACTGCTCCTGCTGTTAGGGTTTCTTTAGGAGAAGAATTTGGCTTAGAAAAAGGTAGTTTTGTTCAAGGAAAAATGGTTAGTTTATTAAAAAAATTAGGTGCTGATTATGTATTTGATACTGCATTTGGTGCTGATTTAACAGTTATGGAAGAGGCAAATGAACTTGTATATAGAATTCAAAACAACTTAACACTACCAATGTTTACTTCTTGCTGTCCTTCTTGGGTTAAATTTGTGGAAACTTTTTATCCTAACTATATTCCTAATCTATCAAGTTGTAAAAGCCCTATATTAATGGAAGGAGCAATTATAAAAAAATATTTTGCTTCTATTAAAAACATTAATCCTAAAGATATTATAAATGTAGCTGTTACTCCATGTACTTCTAAAAAAGCAGAAATTAAAAGAGAAGAATTATGCAACAAAAGTGATAGTTCTATAAGAGATGTTGATTATGTTATTACTACTCGTGAACTTGCTTTATTTGCAAGAGAAGAGAATATAGATTTTAATTCCTTATCTGATCAAGAATATGATTCTATTTTAGGAGAAGCAAGTGGCGCTGGAATAATATTTGGAAGTACTGGCGGTGTGATGGAAGCAAGTATTAGAACTGCTCACTTTTATATTACTGGTAAACCTCTTAGTGATATTAATTTTACTCCTGTTAGAGGTTTTGAGGGTATTAGAGAATCATCTATAAAGATTGGAGATTATGATTTAAATGTGGCTGTTGTTAATGGGACAGAGAATGCTAGAAAATTTATTGAAATGATGGATAATACATCAAAACATTATGACTTTGTTGAAGTAATGGCTTGTATTGGAGGTTGTATAGCAGGAGGTGGACAACCTAGAGTAGATGGTGGTATACTAGAGTTATCCCAAAAATTAAGAAGCAAAGCATTATATGATAGGGATTCTGCTTTGAAGAGACGTAATAGTTATGAAAATAGTGAAATAAAAAAATTATATGACACATTTTTAGGAGAAGCTGGAAGTGATATTGCTTCTTCGATGTTACATACTTCATATAAGAAAAGATTTTTAAAGAAGGGTGATAATTAATGAAAAAAACTTCTATATTTAAAACAACAGTTATTGCTACAATAGGTGTTGCTACAGGCTATGTATTATATTCTTTGAATAAAAAATATAAAGCAAAAAGAATTGCAAAAGAAGTGACAGATTATATTGAAAGAGAATCTGACAAGGGATATGAAAAGGAAAGAGAATATATTTATTTAGGAAGTATAAAGAAAAAATAGTTTAATTTAAACTATTTTTTAATTTATCATTTTTTTAATTTTATCTAAACCAGATTTTTCTAATCTGGATATTTGTGCTTGTGATATACCTATTTCATCAGCTAATTCAAGTTGTGTTTTGCCATTAAAATATCTAGATAGTATTATATATTTTTCCTTTTCTTTTAGGTTATTAATCGCATCTTTTAATAATATATGATTATCTATTTTTGAGCTAGTGTTTTTCTTATCATCTAGTTGATCTTCTAGATAAATTGTATCTCCACCATCATTATATATAGGTTCTTGCATACTTATTGTTTCCTTTGTTGAATCAAGAGCAATTCCAACATCTAAAGGATCTATATTTAAGTAGGTAGCTATTTCATCTATTGTTGGTTCTTTTCCTAGTGTTTTAATTAATTCTTCTTTTGCTTTCAATGCCTTATATGCAGTATCTTTTATACTTCTTGATATTCTAATTGATGATGAATCTCTTAAAAATCTTCTAATTTCTCCTAATATCATTGGTACTGCGTATGTTGAAAACTTTACATCATGCGATAGATCAAAATTATCAATAGCTTTAATTAATCCAATGCAACCAACCTGAAATAAATCATCCATATTTTCATATCTATTTGTATATCCTTTTAATATTGATAAGATGAGTTTTAAATTACCATTTATTAATTCTTCTTTCGCTTCTTCATCATTATTTTTTAATCTTTCAAACAATACTTTCATTTCATCGTTTGTTAAAACTTTAATATTCGCAGTATTCACGCCACAAATTTCTACTTTATGACGTGCCATATATTCTCCTTTCTATCTTATATTGTTTTAAATTAGGGAAAATATTCAAAAATTTATCATAGACTTAAATAGGTGGTTTTATGCATTTATCTGATTTACAGAGCAAAGATATAATAAGTGTTATTGATGGGAAAAAAGTTGGTAATATAATAGATGTTATTGTAAATAATAATGGTACACTTGAGTCTTTTATTGTCCAAAAGGGTAAGGTTTTGTCTTCTTTTTTACCTATGAGAGAAGAATATAAAATAAGATGGGATCAAATTAAAAAAATAGGAGAAGATGTTATTTTGGTTGATACTTCTTCTTGATTTATGATAAACTAAATTAGAGGTGATACTAATTGAAAGTTTTATTATATACAGAAGGATTAAAAGCAATTGGTAAAAGTGGACTTGGAAAAGCTGTAAGTCATCAAATTAAAGCTTTAGAAGATAATAATATTCCTTATACACTTGATCCTAAAGATAAAGATTATGATATTGTTCATATAAATTTTTATGGATTAAAATCCTATTTTTTGGCTAAAAAAGCAAAAAAGATGGGGAAAAAGGTTGTATATCATGCTCATTCTACAGAGGAAGATTTTAGAAATTCATTTATTTTTTCAAATCTTGTTTCTCCTTTATTTAAAAAGTGGATTTGCAAGTGTTATAGACTTGGAGATCATATAATTACACCAACAGAATATTCTAAAAAGATACTTCTTGGATATAATTTAGACAGGCCTATTACAGCTATTTCAAATGGTATTGATATGAATTTCTTTACTCATAGTAATACTGATGGAAAGAAGTTTAGAGAAACTTATGGTTTTACTGATAATGATAAAGTAGTTATTGGAATTGGTTTATATTTAGAAAGAAAAGGTATTCTAACATTTGTTAATATGGCTTTAGCTAATCCTGACTATAAATTTATTTGGTTCGGACATTCTCCTTTAGCTTTTTCTCCTAAAAAAGTTAAGAAAGCAGTTAGAACTAAGTTAGATAATTTGACTTTTGCTGGGTATGTTGAAAGAGATATGATTCATTCTGCTTTTTCTGGATGTGATTGTTATGTCTTTCCAACTTTAGAGGAAACTGAAGGTATTCCAATTCTTGAAGGTTTAAGTGAAAAATCTAATATAATAGTTCGTGATATTCCTATATTTGATTTTTTAACAGATGGTGTAGATGTTTATAAAGCTTCTAATGACTTAGAATTTTCAAATAAGCTTAGAGACTTATTATCTGGTAATATTCCATCTTTAAAAGGTAACGGCTATGAAAAGGTAAAAGAAATGGAAATAAAAACTGTTGGTAAAAAATTAATTTCTGTATATGAAGAGGTATTAAGTGAAAAATAAAGTTTCTATATTATTTTTTCTTGTATTGGCGCTTGTTTCTAGTTATTTAATATATAATCTTAATGTTAGCTATAAAGAATATACAGATAAATTTTATTATTTAGATAATTTTATTTATGTTAAAATTTATACTAATGATTCTGATGCTTCTAAATACTTAGAGGAAGTTAAAAAAATATATAAAAAATATAGCGAATTAATTAATTTGGAGAATGGTTTTCCTGGAAGTAAAAATGCCTATTATATCTGTAATAACAAAGAATATAGTGATTATTTAAAATTAGATAGTAAGTTGTATGATTTAATTAATACATCAATTACTTATATGTCTGATACTGATTTTGATATAAGATATGGTTCTTTAAGGTTAGAGATGCTATATTCTTTAGAAAAGGGTGCTGTTCCAGAATTTAGGGACATAAAACTAAATGATATCATACTAAGTAATGACTCTATACTAAACAATCATAATTGTTTTGATTTTTCTAACATTATTCATGGATATACAAATAATTTAGTTAAGAAATATTTAGAAAGTGTTGGAGTTAATAGATTTATTATAGATAATGGTGGTGTTGTAACACTTGGAAAATACTATTTAGAAAATGGTAAATATACTGTCGGACTTGAGAATCCAAATATAGAAAATGATGTCTTTTTAACAATAACTATGAATAATAAGACAGTTTCTTCTAAAGGTAGTATTGGTTCAAGTTATTTTATAAATGATAAAAGATATTCTAAATTTATTGATTTTAAAAATAAGAAATTAGAAAATAATGTTTTATCTGTTTCTGTTATTTCATCTGATCCTATTAAAGCTGAGGTTTATTCTAGTATTTTGATTAATATGAATGTAGAAGAAGCTTTAGATCTTGTTAATAAAACAGATGATATGGAAGCAATATTTTATATATCTAATACAGAACAGATTTTGTCAGATGGTTTTAACACTTACATAAAGTAAGTGTTTTTTTCACAAATTTTTCATATTTATGTTATATTATTATTAAGAGGTGACGTATGAAAGTTTTATTAGTAGATGATGAGAAATTAATTAGAGATGTCATGAAAGAATACTGCTACAGTGAATCTTATGATGTTGTTGAAGCAGCTAATGGATTAGAGGCAGTTAATATTGTAAAAGAAAACAATAATATTGATATGATTATAATGGATATAATGATGCCTGTAATGGATGGATATACTGCTTCTAGAGAAATAAAAAAAATAAGTGATATTCCTATTATTATGCTTTCTGCAAGAGAAGAAGAATATGATAAGTTAACAGGATTTGATATTGGAATAGATGATTATATGACTAAGCCATTTAGTCCTAAGGAATTAATAGCAAGAATAAAAGCAGTTTATAAAAGAGTACATGGGGATGTTGATAAATTTGTTTATGAGACTTTAGAGATTGATTATAAAGCTCATAGTGTATTTATTGATAAAAAGGAAGTTAAACTAACTCCTAAGGAATACGATTTACTTGTTTTATTTGTTAAGAATAACGGAATAGCTTTATCTAGAGAGAGACTGCTTTCTATGATATGGGGATATGATTTCTTTGGCGATGATAGAACTATAGATACTCATATTAAGATGCTTAGAAATAATTTAGGAAAATATCGCGATTTAATTGTAACTGTTAGAGGAATGGGTTATAAGTTTGAAACAAAGTAGTTTAAAAAGTAAAATTTGGATTTATTTTTCAATATTTTCAGTAATTATTTTTGCATGTTTGTGGTTTTTTCAAATAGCTTTTTTGGATACTTATTATGAATATCAAAAAAAATTCCAACTTAATCGTATTGCAAGCAAAGTTGAAAAAGCATATTCAAGTGATAATTTTGAAGATGTGTTAGATGAAATTGCTTATAAAAATGATGTTTGTATTGAAATAACAGCGTCAAATGGTGATGATTATTTTACTGGAATGACAAGTAAGGGATGTTTTATCAATTCTAATTTTAATTATAAAAGAGATTTTATAAATAGTGGCGATAAAACAAAGAAGTATGAACTAGTAAATGGCAAGTTTAATAATAAAACACTTATATATTCTATAAAATTAGATAATAATTTATATGCTTTTATCAATGTATCGCTAGAACCTGTAAGTAATACTACTAAAATATTAGCTAATCAGTTTATTTTTGTTACTTTAGTTGTCTTGATATTAGCTTTTATAATTGCTTATTTTGTTTCTTCAAATATATCTAAACCTATTGTTAGACTAAAAAGAAGCGCCACTCGTATGTCTAAAGGGTGCTACGACGTTGTATTTGATACTAATTCTAATATAACTGAGATAGATGAACTTGCTGCTACTTTAAATAGTGCTTGTATTGAACTTTCTAAGACTGAAGAGTTAAGAAGAGAATTTTTGGCTAATGTATCTCATGATCTTAAAACTCCACTTACTATGATTAAAGCTTATGCAGAAATGATTAGAGATTTAACTTATGAAGATAAAGAGAAAAGTGTTAAAAATTTAAATGTAATAATAGATGAAACAGAAAGACTTAATTTATTAGTAGGTGATCTACTTGAGTTATCTAAAATTCAAGCGAATGTAGAAGTTTTAAACAAAGAAGAATTTGATTTAAATGATATGATTAAAACTATTGTTGGTAGATTTAAGTATTTAGAAGAAACAGAAGGATATGAGTTTATCTATAATAATGATAAAAGTCTTATGACGGTTGGTGACTCTAAAAAAATAGAACAAGTTATCTATAATCTTATAAGTAATGCAGTTAATTATGTTGGAAAAGATAAAAAGGTCACTATTTCTATTAAAGAAGTTAAAAGTGGATATCGAGTTGAAGTTATTAACTATGGTAATATTATTAAGGAAGATGAACTAGAAAATATATGGGATAAATATTATAAAATTGATAAATCTCATAAAAGAGATGTAGTTGGAACTGGACTTGGTTTATCTATTGTTAAGAATATTCTTGAAAGACATAACTTTATATATGGGGCTACTTCTAATGAAAGTGATGGTACTATATTTTATTTTGTTGTACCTAAAGAAAAGAAAAAATAATTCTTTTCTTTTTTTATCAATTAAGCATCACAATTATTTCACAAACTAAAAGTATTATTGTTGATGGAAGGTGATAAATTTACTTTAACAGGTTATTCTTCAATTGATTCAATGAGTGAATTTATCAATGAAAATTATACTATTTCTTCTATTAGTGACGATGGAATTGAGGCTATATTTGATACTAATGGATGTCTTATTAATGAAGAATTAGCAACATTAAATAATATATCTGTTGGAGATACGATAGTAGTTTCCTCAGTTGAACTTAAAGTTATTGGCATATATACTGAAAAGGATGACTCATTTACAATGTTTACTAGGGGTGCGAATACAATAATAACAAGTACTGATGTTGTAAATACTTTAGCAGGAGATGAAAAAGTTAATGTCACTCCTACATTTATTCTTACTAGTTATGATGACGTTGACAATTTTTCTAGTGAATTAACTGAAAAAGGTTTAAGTGAATATTATAGTGTTAATACAAATTATGATGAAGTTAAAAGCGCTACTAATAGTATTTCAAATGTTTTGTCTTTTTCAAATATGTTTTTAGTTTTAACTTTAGTTATAGGAGCAGTAGTTTTACTTATTATCAATCAAATTAATATACGTGAACGTAAATATGAAATAGGTGTTCTTCGTACTATTGGTATGAAGAAAAGAAATCTAATTTTTCAATTTTTAGCTGAGCTTGGAATGGTAGCTTTTGTATTTATAATAATAGGTGCAATGACAGGAGCATTATTATCTAAGCCAATAAGTAATCATTTATTACAAAATGAAATTGAATCAAGTCGTGAAACACAAGAAGAGGTAAATGATAATTTTGGTGGTCATATGAACAATCATAAAGCCCCAGGTACAATAAATGTTGAAGAAATTAGTTCTATAGATGCTGTTGTTGATTTAAAAGTTGTATCTGAATTAATGGCGATATGTTTTGGAATATTACTAGTTGGCAGTTTAACTGCTATTGTAAGTATTCAAAGATTTTCACCGCTTGAAATATTAAAGGAGAGAAGTTAATGGAAATATTAAGATTAGATGATATTGGATATCGTTATAGTGATGCTTCTATTGATGATTATGTTTTTAAACATATAAATTATAGTTTTTCAAAAGGAAAAGTCTATGCAATAAAGGGAAAAAGTGGGTCAGGCAAAACTACATTATTATCTATTATAAGTGGTCTTGAAATTCCAACTTGTGGTAATGTATATTTTGGCAATATAAATTTAAAAAAATATAATCTTGATGAATATAGAAGTAATAATATAGGTATTGTTTTTCAAAGTTATAACTTATTACCACATTTAACTGCCGCACAGAATATAATTCTTTCTATGGATATTAGTAAAGTTAAAGTAGATAATAAAAAAGAAAAAGCATTAGCTTTACTTAAAAGTGTTGGCTTAGATGAAAATCATTTAGATAGAAGAATTCTAAGACTTTCTGGAGGAGAACAACAAAGAGTTGCGATAGCTAGAAGTTTATCATATAATCCTTCTGTTATAATAGCTGATGAACCAACTGGTAACTTGGATAAAGAAACAGAAGATGAAATATTAAAGATTTTTACTGATTTAGCTCATAAACAAAATAAATGTATAATAATTGTTACACATTCTAAAAATGTATGTGATAATGTTGATGTTGTTTATGATTTAGATAAAGATAAGAAGTAACATTTACTTCTTATTTGTGTTATAATTGATTTGGTGAATAAAATGGTTTATGTGTTTTATGGAATAAATGATTTTTTAATAGAAAAAGAAGTACTAAAATTAAGAAAAGGTGTCGATTCTATTAATTTTGTTAAATATGATTTGGAAAATACAAATTTAACCGATATTATAATGGATGCGGATTTAGAAAATCTATTTGGTGATAAAAAAGTTATTTTAGTTGAAAATAGTTATATATTTACAGGAACTACAAATAAAAAACTTTTGGAGCAAGATACTAAATGTTTAGAGTCTTATATGCAAAATCCAAATCCAAATACAACTTTAATCTTTACAATTATTAAAGATAAGTTAGATGAGAGAAAAAAAATATTTAAATTAGCTCGTGAAAAAGGCTATCTTCATGAATATAATAATGTTTCTGATGTTGCTTCTTTTGTAATTAATAATTTTAAACCTTATAATATTGATAAGAAGTTAGCTAATTTATTTGTATCTAGAGTGGGGGATAATTTAAGTATTTTAAATAATGAGATAGAAAAGATTAAACTATATAAAGATACAGATTTAAATATAACGCAGAATGATATTACTGAACTAACTAGCAAAAATATTGATACAGATATCTTTAACTTAATTGATAATATTTTGTCTTCAAATAAGGAAGCAGCAATTTTAAGTTATCATGAAATGCTGAAACTAGGTGATGAACCTATTATGATATTAATAATGCTTGCTAATCAATTTAGATTAACTTATCAAGTTAAGAAGCTATATAGAATGGGATATAGTGAGAAAAATATTTCTAATATGTTAAAAGTTCACTGGTATCCAGTACGTAAAACTATTGGAAGAATGAATAACTATGATGAGGATAAGTTATTAGATTTGTTATATCAATTATCAGAACTTGATATTAATATTAAAAATGGTAAGATAGATAAGACAATGGGATTAGAAATGTTTATTTTACAGGTATAAAAAAATAGGTTATTTTTTAACCTATTTTTATATGTCTAAATTTATATCGAAATCATCTAAATCATTTTGTGATTTATCAGTTACAACTTCTTCTTTTGGCTCTATTTCTACTTTTGTCTCTACAGGTTTAACTTCTTCTTTAACTTGAGGTTTAGTTTCTACTTTTTTAGAAGTCATATTTGAATAATGAATAGCTTGATTTATATCTGTTTTTTCATCTTTTTTAATATCATCATTATCTAAGACGATTAGTTTTAATATTTCTTCAATTGTTGTTTCACCAGCTAAAACTTTATTTATACCATCTTGTAATAGTGTAGTAACATCTGATGTATAAACTAACTCTCTTAAGTCTTCTTTTCTCATATTATTACTGATAGCATCTTTTATTTTTTGATTAACTAGTAATACTTCGTGAATAGCAATACGTCCTTTATAACCGTTATTACATTCTTCACATCCAACGTTTACATATACTTCATTAATTGTTTGACCAGTTATTTCTCTTAATAAATGTTTTTCATAGTCATTAGTAGGACGAAGCTTTCTACATTTTGGACATAATCTTCTAGCTAATTTTTGTGAAATAACACCAGTTAAGGCTGAAGCTAAAAGGTAACGTTCAACATCCATATCAAGTAAACGTTCAATTGTATTTAAACTTGAGTTGGTGTGGATTGTTGATAAAACTAAATGCCCTGTAATAGAGGCACGAACTGCTATTTGGGCTGTTTCTGAGTCACGAATTTCTCCGATCATAATAATATTAGGGTCTTGACGTAAGATAGAACGTAATGCTGTTGCAAAAGTAAGTCCTATTTCACTATTTGTCTGAACTTGGTTGATTCCTTCAATATTCATTTCTATTGGGTCCTCAACAGTTATTATGTTTGTTTCTTCTTTGTTTAATCTTTGTAGTACTGAATATACTGTTGTTGATTTACCAGATCCAGTAGCACCTGTTACTAAGATAATTCCGTTTGGACTACCAATCATTTTTAATACTTTTTCATAATTGCTTTTTGAAAATCCTAATGATTCAAGTCCAGCTTGACTCATGCTATAATCCAAGATACGAATAACTATTTTCTCGCCATTATTTGTTGGAAGGGCAGATACACGCAAATCTAACATCATATTAGATAGTGTTGTTTTAATAGCACCATCTTGTGGAAGTCTTGATTCAGTTATATTCATACCTGATATAATTTTAATACGAGTTACTAAGTTTTTCTTTATTTCATTTGGAACTTCTGCATAATCAATTAAGTCTCCATCGATACGAATACGTACTTTCATATGATCTTCAAGGGGATCAAAGTGAATATCTGAAGCGCCTCTTTTGGCAGCATCTACTAATATATCATTTACAACTTCAACGACAGGTAGTTTTTCGAAATCTATCTTTTTAATCATTATATTGTCAACTCCTTTATTCTTTTTTTACACTTTAGGACTAGCATTTATCCTAGAAATATTATATAATAATGTAAAGTAAAAAACAATAAAAAGGAGTCAAATTTATGAAAAAAAATAATAGAGGATTTACTCTTGTTGAAACATTAGTCGTTTCTTCTTTTATAGTTGGAATATTGATTTTTTTATTTTCTCAATTCTCAAGACTTAAGAGTAGTTATGAAGCTTCTTTTGAGTATAATACAGTTCCCGCTTTATTTAGTGCGAAAAATGTCAATAGGTATTTAATGATAACTGGTACTAGTACTCTTAGAAATGCAGTTGATACAAGTGAATATAATTTTATTGATATAACAACTTGTCCTGAAGATTATTTGGAAAAAACAGATTATTGCTTACAACTTTTTTCTGATTTAAATGTTATATCTGTAGTTGTTACTAAAGAAAGTACTTTTAAAACACATTTTCAAGATTATTTAAAAGATAATTCTGGTGTTTATCATGAAAAACTATATAGTTTTGTTAAACAATTGTCTATAAGGGATGACAACTATAATGGATATCGTATAATAGCTGAGTTTAAGGGTGACAACTTTGCTAGTGTTAAGTTGAGTTATTAAGGAGGATTTATGAAAAAGAATAATAAAGGTTTTACTTTAGTTGAAATTATTGTTACATTTTCTATGGTTTCTACCATATCTTTCCTTTTATTTCAACTTATTTTGAGCTTAAAGAATGTTTATACTTCATCTGATTTTAAAACAGTTTTATTAATCGACCAAGGTAATATTACTAGAAGAATTAATACTGATTTATTTACTATGAAATTTGTTGGTGCTGCAAGTTGTGAAAGTAAAGTAAAAGATGCTGATTCTAAATATTGTTATTTATTTTCTTTGCAGAATCCTGCAGATGATTCTTCTTTGGTTAAAAAGTTAGAAATATTTGATGACAAAGTTGTTTATGATGGATTTACTATGGATTTTTCGAAAACTGGTTCTAAGTTAGGTCACGTTTCAACGGTTGCATCTTATACAGAAGATATAAATATGCATTATAATTCTATGTTAACAATTGATATTCCAATAACTAATAAAATTGTTGATGGGGATTATGGTATTCATATAACATTACAGTATAATAACATAACTTCTACAATTGATGATAATATGCTTGATGATAAAAACAAAATAGAAATTGTCACTACAACAGTTCGTGATATAGTGTCTGGCATTACAGTTAAAGGAGACGGACTATATTCTGTTGCTGGGCAATCATGGTGGGATAAAGATAGTAATTATATGCCTAGATATGTATTTATGGGTAGTAATCCTGATAATTATGTTATTTTTAGTAATAAATGTTATAGAATACTTTCTATATCTAATATATATAGCGATCTTGATAAAACTTGGCTAAAGTTAATATATGAAGGCGATAGTGAAGATGGAAAATGTAGTTCTACTTTGAATACTGGTAATACTGGAAGCGATGCATGGGGTGTTGCCGCTGGAAATAACAGCTGGCTTGGTAATAATGCTTATTTGCGTACTTTAGTTTTACCTAATTGGTTTAGTGGACTTAATGCCAATACGAATAGAATTCATTTACTTGCTAGCCCATTTGTTGGAGCTGTTAAAAGTTCTACTAGTACAATAGCTGATTTAATAAATAATGAAAAATCAAATGATGGAGGAACTAGCTTGCCTGTACGTTCTACTTATATAGATGGAAATTCTACGGTATTTTTGCCAACTGTTAGTGATTTCGTAATGGCTTCACTTGATGCTGCATGTTTTAGTGCTTCATCTGCTTATTCCACTACTTCTTGTGGTAATTCTAATTACTTAAAGAAAAATTATAATTATTGGACTTTAAACCCAGTTGATAGTACTACTGGAAAAGTTTGGGTTATTGGAAATAATGGTTCTATTAAAGATTCGCTAGTTTTAGCTACTGGTATTGGTATTAGACCGGTTATTTATATAAAAGGATCTTCTAAGTTTAGTGGTAATGGAAGTAGTTCTAATCCTTACGTAGTTAGATAAAATATATAAAACATTATTCCTGATATAGAAGAATGAAGTATTCTTGCTATAAAGTATGGAAATGTTGAAAGATCAGTATCCTCAAGGATACTGATTATTTGTATATAGATACTTATTCCTCCAAAAGAGATAAGCATAGTTGAGAGTATTCCTTTATATAGAATATCAATATTAAGATTTGATATATTAGATAAACCTGAAGTTATTTCTAAAATTCCTCTTATAGTCGAGTTAATTAGAGGATTTTTTGGCATTAAAAAACTAAATGATTCTGTTAATACGTATATAAAGATAATAGTCCCAAGTATCATTAAACATGTATTAAATGCTTCTTTGATGCTTTCTGTTAATATTTTTGAAAAGTGTTTTTCTTTTTCTTCTTTTATAAATGTTTTAATGTTTGATGATATGTTTGCTTTTTCATATATAAAATTAGTTTTTATTAAATGGTTAAAAATTATATATATTATTATTTCTGATAATATGTGGGATAAAAATATTAATAATCCAATATGTTTGTTATTTAAAAATACAATACCAACTGTTCCAAGTATAAATAGTGGATTTGAAAAGTAAGTAAAGGTTAATGCTTTTTCTGCTTCAATTTTTGATATTCTCTTTTCTTTATATAATTCTTTTATACATCCTGCATTTGTAGGTGTTCCGCCTAGTATGCTCATTATTAATACAAATGATATATTTGCGTCTATTTTTAATATATTAAATATAGGCTTTAAAATTTCTTTAATTGGTTTAATAAAGTCCAGTTTTATCATAAGATGTGTTATAATAAGAAATGGAAATAGGCTTGGTAATAATGAATTATACCATATGTCAATTCCAGCCTTTACAGATTCCATTATAATTTCTTTGTTTATGAAAATTGATATAAAAAATGTTACAACGAAAGTATTAATCAATAGTGTTTTTTTCAAGTTTATCACCTATATGATTATATGTTGTTTGTTTTAGCAAAAGAAAGGAAAATTATGAAAAAGATTAAAAAATTTTTTAAAGAATATTGGGTACTTATAGTGTTTTTTATTTTTAATTTAGTATTTTTTTATTTACCAATTCCTTATACTGTAAGTGGAATAGGTGGATTAATACCTATAGAAGATAGATTTTCAATTGATGATAAAAATATAAGTAATTATTATATGGCTTATGTTACATCATTAAAAGGTACACCAGCGACTGTTTTATATGGACTATTAAATAAAAATTATGAAGTTGAAAAGATGAGTTTAAAAGAAATAGATGATGATAATTTATATAGTCAAGTATTGCTTGATACATCTTCTAATAGTTCTGTTATAAATGCATATAAGAAAGCTGGAAAAGAAATTAGTATCGATAAAGCTTATTTTGAAGTACTTGGTTTTGAAAATAATTCTAATAATTTAAAAGTTATGGATAAAATAATAGGCATTGAGGGTAAAAAATTTAAAACAGAAGAAGAAGTATATAGTGCATTTGATACTATTTTAAGCGAAAAAGAAGTAGGAGATAAAGTTAATTTAACTGTAGAACGTGATAATAAAAATGTAGATGCTTGGGCAACAATTGTTTTAATTGATGATGAAAAAAAACTTGGTCTTTCAGGATTTGTTTCTAGTGATATTAGTGTATCACCATCAATCAAATTTAATTTTGATAAGCATGAATCTGGCCCATCTGGGGGATTTATGATGTCTCTTGCTATATATGATTTATTAGTTGAAGATGATATTGCTCATGGCCTTAAAATAGCTGGGACTGGTACTATTGATGCGGATGGTAATGTTGGAGTGATAGGTGGTGTATCACATAAGATTAGAGGCGCAAAAAAAGAAGACATTGATATCTTCTTTGTACCTGATGAGAATTATGAAGAGGCAAATAAAGTTTGTAAAAGTGAAGGTTGCGATTTTGATTTAGTTAAAATTAATACTTTTGATGAAGCTTTAGAGTATTTAAAAAACTACAATTAGTAGTTTTTTTATTTTGCTTCTAAATATACATTTGTGTCGTAGTTGTGCTGCTCATTATCTAAATTTTTTAGAGCTGTTGTGTTAATTAGAAAGAATTTATGTGTTAAAACATCCTTTCTTTCATTGTTATTATCTATTACTACTGGATCGTCCCAAGTTAGATCTAAATGTTTCCATTCATTATTTATATAAACTAAGTTCCAGATGTGATTAACTGATGATATTCTGTAGTTATTTATACCCATTTTTTCTAAGAATAATGCCATTGCATCTGTATATCCTCCACATAGGGCAATACCATTTAATAAAGGTCCATATGCCATATTACTTTTATATAGGTATTTATTTTGATTTAATGGATCTTTTTCTTTTTCTTGATCATATTTAGTATTATTTATTATGTAGTCGTGGACTTTTTTAATTTTTTCATAGTCACTCATATTTTGGTTTATTATTTTATCATAAATAGTATTTACTTCTTTATCGATGGCAAGTATATCAGATGTTGTATATAAATGTTCTATATTAACTGTAACTTTACCAAAGTTATTAATACTTAATGTTATTGAAGAATATGTATTATATGGATGAACAAAGTTGTTGATATTTCCTAAAATGGAGTTATCTTTAGCAATTTCATTTATATCTTTATTGCAGTCTTTGTATGAATCATCACAGTAGAATGAAAATTCTGTCCAACCTGAATTTATTATTGTATATAAAATATTTAATACTTCTTCTTTATTTTTTGGAGAAAAATCAGTAGTATTTTGAACATATTTATAATCTTCATCTTTTTTATATGATATAACTTCTGGAATATTTATCTCTTTTTTGAATATGAAATTTTTATATAGATAGGTGGCAATTGGTTTTCTATAATATATGATTAAAGCACAAGTTATAACTGTTATAATGCTACCTAAGAATTTTTTCATATTATCACCATTCTCATTATATCAAAATAAGATAAAAAAAAGAAGTAAAAAATTACTTCATTTCGTTTACTTTTTTAGTAAGTCTTGATTTATTACGAGCAACATAGTTACTTGTTACAACTTTAGCTGTTAAGGCTTTGTCTAAACGTTTTAATACTATGTTTAAGTTTTCTTTAGCTTCATCAATATTCTTTTGAGCTATTGATTTTTCTAATTTTTTTACAGCTGTTTTTAAACTTGCTTTGTATTCATTATTGATTTTGCTTTTCTTTTCTTGAACTAATACTGCTTTTTTAGCGTTTTTAATATTTGGCATTATCTCACCTCCAAGTCACTTGCTTTTAATATTTTAACAAATTTTTCTAAGAAATGCAAATAAAAGTTCTACTTTTGGCAAAAAATAGTAATGGTGATAATCTTGAGAGAAATTGATTTAAAAAGATATGAAATAAGAACTGACTTAGTCGATGATATAACAAAGTTAGATGGAGATACTTATGATAAGAATGGAATAAGTATAAATAAATATGAAATAGATGATGATACTTCATCTAAAATAGGAAAAAAGAAAGGAAAATATATTACTATTTCATTTGAAGATGTTACTGATTCTGATAATTATTTAAACTTAAAAAATGTCTTAAAAGATGAACTAACACCTTTTTTTAAGAATATTGATAAAATTTTATTTATAGGACTTGGTAATAGAAATTCAACTCCTGATTCATTGGGACCAAAGGTGTGCGATGATATACTAGTTACAGCGTATTTAACTGATTTTGGTCCATTAGAAGAAGGATTTAAAAATACAGCGATATTTACACCAGGTGTTACTGGAAATAATGGTATTGAAACAAATAAACTCATTAAGAGTGTAGTTTCGATATATAATCCTTCTTTAGTTGTTTTAATTGATGCTTTAGCTACTAGTTCTATGAGTCGTGTTTGTAAGACTATTCAAATTACTGATACTGGAATAAATCCTGGATCTGGCGTGTTAAATAGTAGGGGTGAGGTTAGTTTTGATACTTTGAATGTTCCAGTTTTAGCTATTGGTATACCAACTGTTGTTGATGCGGTTAGTGTTGTAAGCGATACTTTAACTTTTTTAGAAAAAAAATATTCTTTTCAAAAGAAGTTTATGCAAGAGAAAAAAAGCTTATTTGTGCCTAGTTTTAATATTAATTATTTAAAAGAAAATATTACGGATACAGATACTAGTGAATTGTTGGGACTTGTTGGTAGTCTTAATAGTTATGAGAGAAATCAGCTTTTTTATGAAGTTTTAAATCCTATTGGTTATAATTTAATGGTTACACCAAAAGAAATAGATTTTGTTATTGAAAAGTTATCTTGTTTAATTTCTTCTAGTTTAAATGAGGTTGTACATAAAAGATTAGCATAAAAAAAACAAGTTTACTTGTTTTTAATTAAATAAGGCTGCAATATATGTGATTATTACTACTATTAATAATATAATTGCACAAACTTGTTGAAAGTTTAAATGAAACTTTTTCTTTTTCTTTGACATATAAACACCTCGTATTAATTATACAATATTTTGCCATTTTTGTGAATAATTTACTTTTTGGTTAATATGATTAATTAGAGGTGAATTATGAAACAAATTCGAAATAGTATTCGTATTAAAATTAGAAAAAATAAAACAAGCTTATTATTTTTTTTAGGACTAGCCTTAATTGGAGTATTAGCTGGAAGTTTATTCTTTTTAACCTTAAGAGATAGTGATCAAATTCTTGTAAAAGACTATATTGAATCTTTTGTTAATACTATAAGAGATTCAAAATTGCTTTATCTTGATACACTAAAAAACGCTTGTTTTAGTAATGTGATTTATTCTTTTTTAATATTTGTTTTGGGTATTTCTGTAATTGGAATTCCAATAATAGTATTATGTCATTTTATTAAAAGCTTTATAATAGGTTTTTCTTTATCTATTTTTATTTATACATATGGTTTTAAAGGAATATTATTCAGTTTAATATATTTTATTCCTAATTTCTTTTATTTAATTGTTTATACTGTATTATGTTTATTCGCAATTAAAATATCTATATTACTTAATTCACTTATATTTTCTAAAAATAAAGTTGATATTAAAAATATTTCTAGTAAATATGTGACTTATTATGCATTAGTTCTTATATTTATTCTTTTTAATTCTTTAATTGAAACATTTTTAGTTCCTTTTATTTTAAAAAAGTTATTGTTTGTGCTATAATACTAGCAGGTGATTTTATGAAGACTGTTGTAGTTGGTATTTCAGGTGGTGTAGATAGTAGTGTATCTGCTTATTTACTTAAAAAACAAGGATACAATGTGATTGGTTTATTTATGAGAAACTGGGATAGCAATATAAATAATGATATATCTGGAAATCCTACATTAAATAATTCAATATGTCCTCAAGAACAAGATTATAATGATGCTTTAAGTGTATGCAAAAAACTAGATATTCCACTTAAACGTATTGATTTTATTAAAGAATATTGGGATTATGTATTTACTTACTTTTTGGATGAATTAAAAAGAGGAAGAACTCCTAATCCAGATATTATGTGCAATAAATATATTAAATTTGATATGTTTGCAAAATATGCCAAAAAATTAGGTGCTGACTTTATAGCAACAGGACATTTTGCTAGGATCAAAGATGGCAAACTTTTAAGAGGTATTGATAGTAATAAAGATCAAACTTACTTTTTATCTCAAGTTAGTCGTGAACAATTAGAAAATGTTTTATTTCCAATTGGAGAATTAACTAAAGCTGAAATAAGAGAAATTGCTTCATCTTTAGGACTTATTACAGCTTCTAAAAAAGATTCAACAGGTATATGTTTTATAGGAGAAAGAAATTTTAAAGAGTTTTTAAAAAATTACTTACCTAATATTCCTGGTGATATTATTGATATTGAGACAAAAGAATGCTTAGGAAAACATATTGGACTTATGTATTATACAATAGGTCAAAGAAAAGGCTTAGATATAGGTGGAGATTCTAGCAAAATATTTGTAGTTGGTAAAGATATAGAAAAAAATATTTTATATGTTTGTCATGGCGAAGATAATGAATATTTATATTCTGATTCTTGCATTATAGAAGATGTTAATTTACTTCGCGATTCAATAGAAGGGGATTACACTGCTAAGTTTAGATATAGAGCTAACGATATTCCTGTTCATATAAAAAAAATAGATGATAATTACTTGGTGACATATGATAAAGCTAAATCTGTAACACCTGGTCAAGCTTGTGTTATATATGATGGTGAAGAATGTATAGGTGGCGGTATTATAAAAGAAGTGCGGAAAAACGATTCTAAACTTTGGTATTTATAAAATATTTTCTTAAAATAGAAAATATTTTTGTTTACAGCTACTTTACGCTTGACAAGTCGTAGGGGAGTGGTAAAATGATAATAGGAGGAGAACACAAATGGAAAAACTTAACGATATTTTACACGAACTTGGTATCTCCAAAGTTAAATTAGCAAAATATTTAGGAGTATCTAGACAAATGATTTATAATTATTTAGAACTAGATGACTTAAATAAATGGCCAAAAGATAAAAAAGTCTTATTATTAAATTTACTTGGTATTAAATCTGCTGAAGAAATTGAAAATATTAAGGTAGATACTGATTATATTATGAAAGTTGAAACAAATATTAATACTTTGTTTCAGGAAACTGAAAAAAAAGAAGTTGTTGTATCTAATGATGATATTTATGGTAATTTAACTGGTAAAAAGAAAGAAGTTTTAAATAATATTATTGATTTAATTAAAGAAGATTTAGAGGATGATAGAAGCGATGTAGCTTATAATAAATACTTATATTTATATTATTTTTTACAAGCTATGGGTACTAGTAAGGAATTAAAATATATTTTAGGATATGTTGCGAAATCTACTGGTAATGTAAAACCTTTGGATTTTATATTTAATGAAGAAGAACAATTTGTATTTGAAAGTATTATGTTTACAGCTATGACTTTATATAGTAATAGTGGGGGAGTTAGCAAAAATAAATTAGCTGAATCTCACAAACGTTTTGTTGAAATGATTGATCATAAAATGGAAGAAAAATTAAGCCGTACAATGGAACTTAATTCTCTTAAACAAAAAGCTTTGAAAGAACTTGGTTATACTGCTATAACTGAAGAAAATGCAGCTGAAGTATTTGCTAAGATAACTGAGATTGAAGCACGTAATGTAGCATAGTAAAAAAATAGGGAAAGTCCCCTTTTTTCTTTTAATTTTTTATATTGTAACATTAATTATCTATTTATCGTTAATTCTAAGCGTTTTAATTTTTAATAGATGGATAGTTATTCATTAAAGTTATTTAAAATGAACCATAGAATAAGCAATACTGTAATTTATGACATAAATTAATAATTATTTTAATTATAATATGATAATCTAAATAATTAATTTATATAAAATATTAAATAATAAAGTAATAATATTTTCGTATTCATTCAGTCTATATAATATTATTTAGTATGGTATTATATACTATATATAGATAATTAAAATATAATATAAATAATGCTAAATACAGTTATATTATCAATAAGTTTTTAAAATTTATAATAAACCTATAATATATATTATGTTAACTGATATAATATATTTGAAAAAAATTAAAAAAATAAATAAAAAAGTATTGTCAAAATAAAATACTGATAGTATAATCATATGTAGTGGAAGTAATTAATCCACTGTTTGAAAAGAGTTCATCCGCCGCGAACTCTTTTCTTTTTTGTATATTAATTATTATTTTGGTTATATTATTACTGGGTGATCAAAATGAAAAAAGATAAAAGAGATTCAAAAAGAATAAATAATAGTTCTAAATCTTGTAAATCTTGCAAAGCATGTAAGAATTGTTCAAACTCTTCAAATGAAATAGGTTTTGAAGATAATAGTAATTCTTCTTCAAGTAAAGATATGAGATAACCCAACTAGAAGGATAAATATCCTTCTTTTTTATAGAAAAATATGGCTTATAAACATAAATAAAAATCCTATTATAAAATATATTATAGTTTTAGATTTTAAATTATAATTTAATGATTCTGGTATTAATTCTTTTATACTAATAGAAATCATTATACCTGCAATCATACTATATAAAAATCCCATAAATAAATCGTTTTCTAGCCCACCTAAAAATAAAAAAGATATTATTGCCCCTACTACCTCTGAAAAGCCTGATATGAATGTATATAATAAAGCTTTTTTCTTACTCCCTGTTGCATAATATATTGGAATTGATATAGATATACCTTCTGGTATATTATGAAGAGCTATTGCGATTGTAAGTTTTAATCCTAGGCTAAAATCGTTTTTGCATGAAATATATGTTGCTATACCTTCTGGTATATTGTGCAAGATTATAGCTAACATGGAAATAATTCCAACTTTATATAGAGTTGATGAATTATCTTTTTTTTCTATCTTTTTTTCAATAAAATTTGAAAGTAGTACACCAACATTAATTCCTATTAAACATAGGCAAATTGTGGCTGTAAATGGGCAATACTCCCCTATTTTATTTATTGATGATGGTATTAAGTCTGTAAATGACACAGTAATCATAACACCTGCTGCAAAAGCAAGCGATGATGTAAGTAATTTATCCTCTTTTGCTTTAATAAAAATTAATATTGATCCCAGTAATGTTGAAATTCCTGCTAACGTAGTCATTAAGAAAGGTAAAGTTATCATATATATCCCCTAGTTAATAATATGCTTGTTTAATTATTTATATTAAAATAAAAAAGTGTTTTATAACACTTTTAATTACCTAAGTATTTTTTACATACATCGTTTATTCTATTTGCTTCTTCGATTAATTCATTAAAATGTTTTTTGATGTATTCAATATTATTTTCTTTTCCTTTTAGTTCATGGTCATATGCTAATTCAATTAACTTAGTAAAACCTAAATATTTAGAATCACTTTTCATTGCATGAGCTAAAATAGCGTAATTTTCACAGTCTTCTGCTTCTAGGTATTTTTTTAAATCAGGAATACGTGTTTCTTGTTCTGTTAAAAAATCTTGCATTGTTTCATTATACATATCAATATCTCCTAATATTTCAAGAGATGCATCTACATTTATTCCATTTTCTTTTAAATATTGTTCTGTCATATTTTACCTCCTATATAATTATAACAATTATATACTAAAAATGAAATATTATTTTTTCTTAATGCGTTCTTTTATTTTTCTTTTAGCTCTATCCGTTTTAGCAATTTTTTCAAATTCTTTATCATTTCTTTTTATTAAGGAATTTGTTACAACTCTTACTCTATCTTGATTTTTTAATACATAATCTGGAGCAACTGGTTCTCCGTTTACGATTGCGAAGGCATACTCATCCCCTATTCTTGAATGAATTTTATAGGCAAAGTCTATAGGCGTTGAACCAAGTGGTAATTCTATTGCTTCTCCAATAGGAGTATAAACATAAATGTTTTCTTTTAATATTTCATTTCTTATCACTTCCATGAAGTCTTTGTCATCTTTATGTGTGTTATCTATCTCTTTTAAAGAAGCATAAAATGGGAGTTTTTCTTTTAAATCTTCTTGCATTATTGATTTGGCATTTTTTCCTTTTAGATGGAAATATGAAATAATACCAAATGATGCGATTTCATCCATGTCAAATGTTCTTATTTGAGCTTGTACTAGTCTATTATCTCCAGCGAATACTGTTGTATGTAGACTTTGATAAAGGTTTGTCTTGGGATTGGATATATAATCTTTAAATTTGTCATTTAATGGGTGATATATTGAGTGAACTAATCCTAATGTTTGGTAGCACTCATATATTTTATCTACCATTATCTTTAATGTTAGTAGATCGTGTATTTCTTCTAGTGATCTACCAGATTTTAATCTTTTATATATTCCATATATATTTTTTGTTCTTATTTTTATATTTGTACTTATACCATTAGTATTTAATATTTCTTCTATTTTTCCTAACATTTCTTCTAACATATGTTTAGACTCTAATTCAAGATTTGTTTTAATTTCATCAACTCTTTGATAGGCATCATTATTTAGATATTTAAATGATAAGTCTTCTAATTCATTTTTAATTCTGTATGCCCCTAAATGATAAGCAATTGGAGCAAATATTTCCATGGTTTCTCTGGCGTTTTCTTTTTGTTTTTCTTCGCTTTTATATTCTAGGGTTCTCATATTATGAAGACGATCAGCTAGTTTAATTATAATAATTCTTATGTCTTTTTTAATCCCTAGTATTAGCTTTCTTGTGTTAGCGTTATTTTGATCTTGTTTAGTTTCAAAATATATTTTATCTATCTTTGTAACCCCATCTACTAAATCTGCTATGGTATCATTTGACATATCTTTTATATCTTCTTTTGTTATAGGTGTATCTTCTATTAAATCGTGCCAAAGTCCTGCAATTATAGTGTCTTTATCGGCGTGCATTTCGGCTAAAATATAGGCAACTGTTAAAGGATGGATAATATATGGTTCCATACTTTGTCTAAATTGTCCTTGATGCATTTTTTCTGCAAATTCATAGGCTTTTTTGATTTCTGTAAGGCTATCTATATCGTATGTAGCGACTAAATTAAATAGTTTTTCTTTATTCATATTATACCTCCTACTAAAAAAGCTCACTAAAAAATTAGTGGGCTTTTATCCATTTTTCTATGAGAAATATTACAATATTTATTTAATATCATAAGATCACCTCATCTAGTTGCTTTCAATCTTACTCTTTTGTAATTTTAAAGTCAACAAAAAAAGAGAAAATTCTCTTTTTAAAGTTATTTATTTAAGTATTTATTTAGAATTCTATTAAGTTCCTGTTTTTGAATTGGTTTTGATAAGTAATCATCAAAGCCTTCACTTAAGTATTTCTCTTTCATTCCTGATATTGCATTTGCAGTTAAGGCAATTACAGGTATATTAAATGTTTCTATTTTCTTTAAATTATGAAGTGTTTCTGTACCACTCATTTTTGGCATCATATCATCCATTAATATTAAATCGAATGTCGCATTATTTTTTATTAGATTTATACATTCATCACCTGATAATACAGTGGTTATTTTTACATTATAATTTTGAAGTAAACGTTCTGCTACTTTTAAATTAACTTTATTATCATCTACTACTAGTAATGATTTTCCTTTTAAGTCAATGAATTCAACATTTGTTTTTTCTTCTTTTACTTCTACTTTTTCTGTTTTTATTATTTTTTGATCGATTGCAACTGTGAATTTAGAACCTTTTCCATATACACTTTGAACTACTATTTTACCATTCATTAAGTCAACTAGTTTTTTTGTTATGGCAAGCCCTAGACCAGTTCCTTCTATTGTTATATTTTTTTCAACACCTAATCTATCAAATTTTTCAAACAAATGATTTATTTTATCTTCTTTAATACCAATACCAGAATCTTCCACTGATATTATTAGTCTGCAAACATTATTTTTTATTACAGATGACATCTTAAATTCAATAAATCCTTCTTTTGTGTACTTTGCAGCATTTGTTAAAATATTTAATATAATTTGTTTAAGTCTTGTATGATCTCCATATAGTACGCCTGGTATTGATGGATCTATGTTTACTCTAAAATCTATTGGCTTTTCACCTATTCTTGATTTAGTTAATAAACATAATTCTTTTACCATTGGATCAATACTATATTCAGTATTTATTATTTCTAATTTATTAGCTTCAATTTTTGATATATCAAGTATTCCGTTAACTATTTCAAGTAAGTTATCTGATGCCATTATAATATCTTTTACTTCTTCTTTAGAAGAGTCTGGTAGATCTTCTTCTAATAGTGCTTGAGAGAATCCTACTATTGCATTAAGTGGAGTTCTTATTTCATGTGACATATTTGATAAAAATTCTGTTTTGGAATTGTTAGCTTTTTCAGCTTGATCGCGAGCTATATTTAACTGTTCTATTAATTTCATATCAGGATTTTCTATTGTATGGTACATAATAAACATGATAAATGTTTCTATTGATGCAGAAAAAGTAAGTGCTGGGTTCATCATTTGAATGATTGAAATGCCAAATACTCCCAATAAATATGAGAAAATTGATATATATCTTTTACTTTTATTATTATTTTTTACTTTCTGTATATTAAACAATAATATGAATAATGATATTGTTACATATATTGCTGAAGAAAAATATACTACTTTAGTGGCTGGACCATATGAATACATTTGATTGTTTTTAAAATATAAATCTATTGGGAGCAAAAAGATTAAGAGTGCTCCTATAATGTAAGTTACTAAATTAAATAATTTTAAAAACTTAAAAATTTTTTTATTATGATCTTGATAAACTGTATCATATATATATATATTATATATATTTGCAAAAGTTAAGAAATATATCAAAAAACATTTATTAATTATAATGGAAGCTATGCTCTCTGTTCCTACATTATATATCCATGAAATACAAGCCAATTCGAGTAATATTCCTATAAAATTTAATTTTAATAAATAGGAAAATAATTTTGTTTCATAAGTGTTTATATGTCTTTTAAATAAAAATATACAATTTATAAAACAAGAATATAACAAACTGACACATAAAATAGAAATATTTACTATCATATACCACACCTCTATTTTAGATTATAACATGTTTTCGCCTTTTGTAAAGAAAAAAACAAGTTATTATTAATTAATAGCTTGTTTTGCTTTTATAAGTACTTTATTATTTTCGATATCAATTTTTGTTTCTTCTTCACAAGGAATAATATTTTTTGTAGATTCGTCAATTTTAAATGCTTTAGAAATACCTTCTTCCCTTAAAATGTTCCCATTTCTTTTTCCGCAACCTGTTTGTATGAATGATTCCTGATTTGAATGTAACCTAAAATATATATCCTCATTTGTTATTTTTTTGCATCTTTCTTGGGCAGATATTATGATTCTTTTTATATCTTTTGTATTATATGGTTGTAATTCTATATGTGCAACATATTTGCCACTTATATCTCTTACTACTTCACATGATAAAATATTCTTTGTGTCTAAACTTATTTGATCTGCAATTATAAATTCAGGTGTGTGGTTCATCTCTTCTAATATTCGCCCTTTTACATGAACAAATTTCTTCTTGCCAATGTATCCATAAGTACTACAGTCACCATAAATTACACCGTTAATTTCTTTGAAAAACTTTTTGTTTGCTTCTGGATTATTTTTGTATCCTTTCATATTACATGGTGAAGAAGCATATAATCTTCCATACTCGCCATCTTTACATATCTCACCATTATTGTTAATTGCAATAACATTTACCATACTGTATGTTCTCATTGGGTCGTATTCGTTAGAAGGTAGGGAATTAAGTTTATTTGTTAGTGTTCTGAACATTTGAAAGAAAATTCCCCCGTGTTCACAATCTCCACCAGCTATTGATATTGATATGACAGACATAGGTGTATGTGTAAATTCTGTTCCAGCTTTTGTCATCTTTAGCATTTTGTTTATTAATTTTTCTTCACCGCGTGATAATGGTTCACCTACAGACATAGGTGCAAGTAAAAACGGAAACTTTATATCAATATTATATTCTTTTTTTAAGTTCATTATTTGTTTTGACAGGTGAACCCAGAAACTACGAGTAGCACATGGAAAACTTGGCTTATTAATTAATAATGAATATAAGAAGAAATCCTTATTATATATAGGTTCTAAACAAACTGTTGCCCCTTGAATTAACACATCTGTTATACAAGACATTAAATTAGTATTTGAATGGCTTGGAATATGTGATAAAATTCTAAGGTTTTTCATTGAAGGTGTACCTGATACTTCTGGATCATGAAATCTTCCCATTGTTATATATGTTCTATTTGCGTGTATGATTGCTTTTGGGTGGCTAGAATTAGTAGAACCACTTGAATATGTTATTGTTAGTTCATCATCTAGTCCACTCTTCTCTATATGATAATCATGCACATTATCTTTTTTTATAAGTTCATTCATTGAGATTATATCATTTTCATTTTGTGATTTAAAAAAATCAATTCTATTTGAAAAATTACAAAATTCTCTGTCAAATTCTTGGAATAGGTTTTCGTTTTTTGGTAATGATTCATTCAACGAAGTCATTATTACACGCTTACCTGATTTTCTAATGTTTTCTTTAATTTCTTCATAGTAGTTGTCACTAACAACTATTGCTGGAGAATCACATGAAGAAATTATTTCATCTATATAGTTTTTATCAAATTCATCACTAAATAGATTTATCTTTGCTCCTATTATGCTACAGGCTCCAACTAAATATACTAATTCTGGTGTATCTGCCATAACAGCAGGAACTTCTGAACCTTTAGTTATACCTACTGTCCTAAGAGCTCCAGCATATTTTTTCATATTTTCAATCATCTCATTATAAGAGATATTTTTTCCTCTATAAAAAAGAGCTGTTTTTGTCAAGTTATTTTTATTTCTTTCAACTATTTCTTCAAATAGTGACCAATTGTGATTTTCTTCAATTTCTTTTAAAACTTCTTTTGTATCTAATAATGCCATATATATTCCCCTCTTTCTTAATGGTTGTTATTATATATTTGTTATTATATTTTGTCAAATTTTGACAAACTGATGGGTATAGTCTTTAAATACTTACTTTTTACCTTTATTATTCTTGAATTTTTTCTTTCTTTTTCCTTTAACTTTTTCGGCCTCATATAGTTTTTCTTTTGCATTATCATTTTTTAATTTTTTATATACTTCATATTGCTTATCAAAGTTGGCTATTCTATTTGTACCTATATTTGTCTCTACAAAAAATCTATAGTCTTCTTCTCTGGCTTTTAAGAAATTTAAAACTCTTTCATCTTTTTGAATTCTAATACTTATGTTTGGAGCTAGGTCCATGATTTCTAGTAATTCATCAGCAACTTGTTCTATTTCTTCTAATTCTTTCCAACGTTCCCAATTAAAACTTTTATTTAACACATCTATTTGAAACATACTACACATCCTTTATAGATTTAGAATACCATAAAATTATTTAATTTGAAATAAAAAAGAGACAAAGTCTCTTATTTTTCTAGATATTTTTTTAGAATTTTGTTTAATTCTTCTGTATTTATAGGTTTTGATAGATAATCATTAAATCCAGCTTTTAAATATACTTCTTTTTTTCCTACCATTGCATCGGCTGTTAACATTACTGTAGGTATTTTAATGTCTTTTTCTTGCATTTTATGTAATGTTTCTGTTCCAGACATTTCTGGCATCATTTGATCTAATAGAATCAAATCAAATGTCTCTTTTTCTAGAATGTTTAAAGCTTCTTTACCACTTGTTACTGCAGTAATGTTTGCATTATAAGGTTTAAGAAGCCTTGTTGCAACTTTAATATTTAAATTATCATCATCTACAATAAGAATTTTAGCTCCTTTAGTATCAAATGTTTCTGTAAGATTTCTCTTTGTTTGATGTTTTAAAATATCTCCAATTTTCTTTTCATCTGTTACTTTTTGATTTACTGTAACTATAAATGTAGAACCTACTTTTGGAGTTGATGATACTTCTATTTCTCCTTTTAGTTCATCTATATATTTTTTTGCTATATAAAGACCCATTCCTGTTTGATATTTATGTTCTTCATCTTTATCTTGAAATAGAGTTTTAAGTCTTGATTCATCTATTCCTTTACCTGTATCTGTAACTTCAAATCTTAGCTTTCCAGTCTCGGTATTTCCAAGCCAGTTAACTTTAAAAATAATATTACCTTTTTCTGTATATTGAACTGCATTATTTAATATATTTTGTATTATTTGTCTTAATTTAGATAAATCTCCATATAGAGAGGATGGTGTTGATGGATCAACAGCTACTTCAAAAGCAACTTTATCATTTTTAAGCTTAGTTCTTGTATATTTTTCTAATTCTTTTATGAATGAAGCTAAATCATATTCTTTTTCTTCTAGTGTTAATTCTCCTGATTCAATTTTTGATATATCAAGAAGTCCATCTATTACATCTAATAAGTTATTACTTGCAGTATTAATAGCATCTACATCTTCTCTTGTATCGTTATCTAGAGAGTCTCTTCTTAAAACTGATTCTGATAAACCTATAATAACGTTCATAGGTGATCTTATCTCATGAGAGATTATACTTAAATATTCTGATTTTGCTTTATTTGCAGTTTCTGCTTCTTTTAAAGCTTTTTCTAGTAATGCATTTTGCCTTTTTATGTATTCAGTATTCTCTGTCACATCTTTGGTTAATATAGTTACAGAGTCACCAATTTTACTTTTTGAATAGAATATCATGCTTTCTAGAGTTGTTTTTTCATCTGTTAAGCGATATCTTAATTCAATAGGCTCAACTTCTTTTATATTTTCGTCTTTTGATATAGCTTTAATTTCTTCGATTTTTTTAAATATTTCATTTGTATCATCTTTAAAAATGTAATCACTTATTATTTCTTTTAATTCTTTATCATAAAAACCATTTCTATTTTTTCCAAAAAAATTATTTGAGTCTTTTAAATTTCTTAATGTAAATGAACCGGTTGTTACTTGAATAGTCATTTCCACATCGTATGAGATTGATGTAATTTGATTTAATTGTTGTTCTCTTGTTTTTATGTCTGCTGCTTGTTGGACTAATAAGTGTTGACGATCGTGTTCACTTGTTGCATCTGATATAAGGATTACATAATTTTTTGCCTTTTTTTCTATAATTGGGTATATTTTGACTCTAATCCAACGATTATGTTGATATTTTAAATTTCTATATGCAATCATGCCTGATACGAACTCTTCTTTTTTATTCCAATTTTCTAATTCTGTATTTAGTATTGGTATACTTAAAATTTCTTTTACTGTTTTATCTGCTTCTTTTTGATAATCTATATCTAATCCTAAAACGTCTTTTATGTTTTTAGTAATATATATTACTTTTTCATCTTTTGGATCATATAAAACATATATTGTATCTTTATTGTCTACTAAGGCATGAAATAGTTTATCTTGATTTTTTGTGTTTTTGAATAACATATTATCCCTACTTTCTATTAAATTATAACATATTTTATATACAAAAAAACACATAATTAATGTGTTTCTATGTATTTTTTAATAACTAATCTATATTCTTCTTTTATTTCTTCTAATCTTTCTTTTGTTCTAGCCTCAAATCTTACTGTTAAGTCTGGGCCTGTGTTAGAAGCTCTTACTAAAGCAAAACCGTCTGGATATTTAACTCTTACGCCATCTATTGTATAAATACTATAACCTTTTGCTAGGGCATAAGCTTTTACATATTCGACTATTTTAAATTTATTATCATCTGTTACTTTTACTTTAATTTCCTTTGTGTTTTCTAACTTTTGTACACCAGTTAGCAATTCTGAAATATTTTTATCTGTATTTGAAACTAATTCAACTAATCTTAATCCAGCATATATTCCATCATCAAATCCAGGATAACGATCTTTAAACCAAAGATGTCCTGAAAATTCCCCACCGAATGTATATTTATCTTGATTTATTTTAGCATTCATATATGAGTTGCCAGTTCTATACATTAAGACATCATACCCTAATTTTTCTAGATCCCATACTAAAGCATTTGAACATTTGACATCACATATAGCCTTCTTTTCATCCATTTTATCTTTTAAATCTCTATAAAATAGATCCATTATCATATCTGCTTGCAAGAATGTACCATTTTCATCTACTAGTCCTATCCTATCGGCATCGCCATCGAAGGCAATTCCTAAGTGATATCCTAATTCTACTACTTTAGCGCTTAATGCTTTCATATTTTCTGGTACTGATGGATCTGGATGGTGGTTTGAAAATTCTGGATCTGAGTCACAAAATAGTGGATAGTATGTAATTCCTAAACGATCTAAGATATCTTTTATTATGATAGAAGCTGTTCCTCCTCCACAATCTACTACTACTTTAACCTTTCTAAGGCCAAGTGATAGTGATCTTTTTATTAATGCGATATAGTCTTCACGTATATCTATTTTAGTTATCTCGCCATGTCCTGTTAAAAAATCATTTCTTAACAAGAAGTTCTTAAAATCTTGAATTTGTTTTCCATATGCATTACCTATTTTATCAAATGATATTTTAAAACCATTGTATTCTTTTGGATTGTGAGAAGCTGTAATCATTATTCCATCATCGACGTTGTATAATTTTTTTGCGTAATAATACATTGGCGTTGTAACAAGACCTAAATCAGCTACATCAACACCTGTTTCTAAAAGCCCTTTTATAAGATTTTCACTTAATTCATCTGAAGATAATCTATTATCGTGTCCTACTATTACTCTATAGTGATCATTTCTTTGAATGTATGATCCAAAAGCCTTACCAAAAAGATATGCAAATTCTCCATTTAAATCTGTTGGGTATATTCCTCTTATGTCATATTCTCGAAATATTTTTTCATTAATTTCCATATAAATCCTCCTAATTACTATGTGGATGACAACTGTCATATTCTTCTTTTAGTTGTTCATCTACTATATGTGTATATATTTGTGTTGTTGAAATACTAGAATGTCCTAGTAATTCTTGAATACTTCTTAAATCTGCACCATGTTTAAGCAAATGTGTTGCATATGAATGCCTTAATGTATGTGGTGATATGTCTTTGTTTATTCCTTTTTTTTCTTGTTGTTCTTTTATAATTTTAAAGAAAGTTTGTCTTGATAATTTATCTCCTCTACTATTTAGAAAAAGATAATCAGTTTTATTATAATTTGTAAATTTATTTCTATAGTCTTCTATATACTTTTTTATGTAATATAAGGCATAATCTCCAAGAGGAAGTAATCTTTCTTTTGATCCTTTTCCCATTACTTTTAATGTTGCTTCTGTAACGTTAATATCGTGTATTCTTATATTTATTAGTTCACTTACTCTAAGACCTGATGAGTAGACTAATTCTAACATGGCTTTATTTCTATATGCATATTTGTCTACTAGGTCTATATCTAACAGTTTTTCTACTTCTTCTTCTGTTAAAATAACTGGTAAATATTTCTTTTGTTTTGGTATTGTTAAGTATAGTGTTGGATTTTCTTTGATATAGTTTTCCATTAATAGAAATTTATAAAATTCTTTTAAAACCGTTATATGATGAGCTATAGAAGTTTCTTTTAACATTACTGTATATTTATTTAAAAAGTTTTCTAAATCTTCTTTTGTAAGGGTTTTAATATCCTTATTTAAGAGTAATAACTTTTCTAAGTTGTCTTTATATGATTCTATTGTATTTTCACTGTACTTTTTATCTATTTTTAAATATGTAAGATATTCTTCTATATACTCCATATCATCACCTATACTATTGTACATCATTTTTAAGTACATTTAAAAGCATTATTGCTGTTTTTTCTGGTAAAATTTCAGATAATTCTTCAATTGAAGCTTCTTTTATTTTATTTATTGTTTTATATTTATGTAGTAGAGCTTCTTTTCTAGCTTTTCCTATACCAGGTATTTTATCTAATATACTTTCTATTACACCTTTACTTCTTATTTGTTTATGATAGTTAATAGTGAAGTTATGTACTTCGTCTTGCATTCTTTCTAGTAAGTAGAATAGATTACTTTTTTTATCTATTGGTATTTCTTCTATTGGATCAAATGCGAGTAATGCTTCTGTTATATGTCTTTCATTCTTTTTAAGTCCAACAACCATTATATTTAAATTTAACTCTTCTAATATTTCTCTTATTGCATGTATCTGCCCTATTCCACCGTCGGCTATTATTAAGTCTGGTTTTTTTAAATCATCCATTAATACTCTATAGTATCTTCTATATGTTACTTCTCTCATACTTCTATAGTCATCGTTTGTATCTATTGAACTTTTATATTTTCTGTATTCATTTTTATTTGGTATTCCGCCTTCAAATACAACCATTCCTGATACGTTAAATGTTCCAAATAAATGGGCATTATCAAATATTTCTATTCTATCTAGTTTATCTAATTTTAATATTTTTCTTAATGATTCGTTTGCTTCATATGTTCTATCATTATTTCTTTTGATTAGTTCGAAATTGTTTTCTAACTCTATTTTAGCGTTTTCACAAGCCATTTTAATTAAAGAAAATTTAACACCTTTTTGTGGTTTTAATATTTTGGTATTTAATACGTTTTTTAATAGATTTTCATCTACTATATCTGGTACTAATATTTCTTTTGGAATAAGTACTTTTTGGTAGAAGTTTACTATATATGTTTCTAGAGTTTCTTTTTCATCTTCTACAATTGGTAGTATTTTACTATGACGTTCAAGTATTTTTCCATTTCTTATGAAGAATACTTGAATTGCCATATAATCTTTATCGATATAGTAACCAAATACATCTTTTTCTACGTAATCACCGGTTTCTACTTTTTGCTTTGTTAAAGTTATTTCTATGTAATCTAAAAGTTCTTTTAATTCTTTAGCTTTTTCAAAGTTTAATTTTTCGCTTTCTTCTATCATTTCGGTTTTTATTTTGTTTTTTAAATATGTATCATTGCCATTTAAGAACTCTTTTATTTCTGATTTCATAAGTTCTACTTTTTCTTCGTCTATTTTATTTTGGCAGTACCCTAGACATTCACCAATATGGTAATAAAGACATGGCTTTTTTTCCATTTTGTTACATTTTCTTAACGGATACATTCTATTTAATAAGTTTACTGTATTTCTGGCAGCTGTTACATTTGGAAAGGGTCCATATAATGTATTTTTGTTTTTTCTTCTATTAATACTTCTTACTACTGATAGTTTTGGAATCTTCTCATTAGTAAGTTCTATATATGGATAAGTTTTATCATCTCTAAGTAAAATATTATATTTAGGGTCATATTTTTTTATTAAATTTATTTCTAGTACGAATGACTCAGTCTCTGATGATACGACTATGTATTCAAAATCAACAATTTCATTTACTAATAGCCTTGTTTTACCTGTTTTTTCTCCTCTAAAGTATGATGTTACTCTGTTTTTTAAATTTTTAGCTTTTCCTACATATATTACAATGTTATCTTTATTTTTCATTAAGTAACATCCTGGTTGTTTTGGTAAAAGTTTTAATTTTTCTTTTATTGTGTCCATATATATCACCTTTTATTATTATAACAAAAAAAAGATTTTTTTAAAATCTTCTTAAGCTGCTTTTAAATTTATCATTTTTTCTAATACTTTATTAGAGTTTTCATATTTAACTTCATTTGAAACCATTAATTTTTGGTATATATCATAAAATATTTGTGAGGATACTGTAAGTGACATCGCATTATAATTTAGGTTTTTAGAAAAAGTTAGATCTTTTATAAAAACTAATGATAATGTTTCTTCATTTTCTTCACCTCTAAGTTGATTATATCCTTCAAGCGATGTGTTTGTTGAATATATTATTTTATCTTTAACTTGCTTAAATAGTTCGTATAAAAATGTATCTTTATTAAAATCAAATCTTATTTGACGAAAGCCTATTTTTGGATTATCAATTTTATCATCTGATATAAATAGCGTAAAAGAGAAAGCTTTATCACTAATATTTGGTATGATCTTTAAAAATTGTTTTTCATTTTTGTTATATATGATAAATCCTTGCTTAATATATGCTTCATCATAAACTATTTCATAATCCATAATAAAACCTCCCAAGGTTTAATATTATACTTTTTATTTTACAAAAAGTAAAGAGTTTGATATTATTGATCTAGGTGGTTATATGAAAACTGTTATGGAATCTAGTTCATATACTTTGGAAATTAAAAAGTCAAAATTCATTGGTCTTATTTATCCATTAAAAAGTGTTGATGAATTTAATAATATTCTTAATGATGTAAAAATTAAATATCCAAATGCCAAACATTATACTTATGCTTACATATTTGATAATATGAAAAGAATGAGTGATGATAAGGAACCTTCTAAAACAGCTGGTAGTCCTATTTTAAATGTACTAGAAAAGAATGATCTAAATAGAGTTTGTTTAATTGTTGTACGTTATTTTGGAGGAGTTTTACTTGGGGCTCCCCTACTTACTAGAAGTTATTCTAATACTGCTTTAGAAACAGTCAAAAGTTCTAAAATATGTGAGTTTGTTTTATATGATTATTATAGTTTAACTTTTAATTATGATTCTATAGCGGATATTGAGTATTTATTAGATTCTAATGATATCATCGAAAAAGAGTTTTTAGATGTTGTTCATTATAAAATTAGAGTTAAACAAAATAGTGATATTAGTAAACTTAAAAAAATTGCGAAAATAAAAAAGATTATTATTTAATCTTTTTTTCTTGGTTTAAAATAGATTTTATTATTAATTTTGTAGTTGCAGAAAACTCACTTTTTTTATCTTCTTTTACTTCTGTTAATAAATAATTTAATTCTTCAACTGTATATTTTTTTAAATTCTCTTTATAACTTGTTTTATCTAATGAAATGTCTTCTTGGTACATAATTTTGGCTTCAGTCAATAATTCGTACTTGATATTTTCTATTAGTTCGTCTATTTTTTCAGCATATTCGCTATCATCCATTAATGATGTTAAAAGAGACACTATATATTGTTGTTCTGCGGGTATTAGTTTTAATATTTCAGTTAACTTTTCTTCACTAACATCTTTAGTTAAGTTAATTAAAATTTCTACTAGAGATTCTGGATCTATTTCTTTAGCTAACTGCATTAATTCTTTTAATTCTTCGTGGGATAAATTTTTTTTTAATCCTTTTTTTAATAGTTCTGCTTTATTCATCGATAACACCATCCAAACTCCAAGTTTTTGCATCTGTTATTTTGACGTTAATGATGTTTCCGATTGTTTCTTTTGGAGCTTCTACATTAACTAATTTCAAAGTTTCTGTGTATCCCATCATTTTTGTATCATCTTTTTCTGATACACCTTCTATTAATACCTTTACTGTTTTATCTTTATATTTATCGTTTGCTAGACGAGCATATTCGTTAATTTTATCATTTAGTCTTTTTAATCTTTCTTCTTTTTCTTTAAGTGGAACGTCATCTTTCATTTTAGCTGCAGGTGTTCCTACTCTTGGAGAGAATATAAATGTATACGCTGAATCATACTTGCACTCGTCTACAACGCTTAATGTTTCTTTAAAATCTTCTTCTGTTTCTCCTGGGAAGCCTACAATTATATCTGTTGTAATACTAACGTTTTTAACTTTATTTTTTAATTGTTTAAATAATCGTAAATATTCTTCTTTAGTATATCTTCTTCCCATTAGTTTTAGAATTCTATTAGACCCTGATTGTAGAGGCAAATGAATATAAGGCATGATATTATCATATTTTGCAATTACGTCTATCATACTGTCTGTAAAATCCCATGGATGACTTGTTACAAATCTAACTCTTTCAATACCTGTTTTTGCTACATCTTCAAGAAGGTTTTCCATACGATAGTTATCATTTAAGTCTTTTCCGTATGCATTAACATTTTGACCTAGAAGTGTCACTTCCTTATATCCATTATTTTTTAACTCTTCTACTTCTTTTATGATATCTTCTTTTCTTCTACTTCTTTGTTTTCCTCTTGTATATGGCACTATACAGTAAGTACAAAATTTATCACAACCATACATTATATTTACCCATGCTTTTACCTTTGAATCTCTTTTAACGGGTATATTTTCTACTATATCTCCTTCATATGAGAAAACTTCTACTTGGCTTTCTTTTTTTATTAGTATATCTGATAATAATTTAGGTAAATGGTATAAATTGTGTGTTCCAAATATTAGATCTATATAGTTATATTTTTTTAATATTTCATCAACTACAACTTCTTCTTGAGCCATACAACCACAAATACCAGCAATTACGTTTGGTCTTGCTTCTTTTATGTTTTTAATTCTTCCTAAGAATCCAAAAACTTTATTATGAGCATTTTCTCTTATTGCACATGTATTAAGAAGAATAAAATCTGCTTCTTCCATATTTTCTGTTTCTGTATATCCTAAACTTTCAAGCATTGCTTTTATGTTTTCACTATCGTGTTCATTCATTTGACAGCCGTATGTCTTAACGTGATATTTCAATCCTTTAGCTATATTTGCATAATTGTTATCTTCTACATATTTTAATATTTCTACTTTCTTTTTTTCGTTTGAACGTGCCATTGCTTCTCTTAAATTTGGCTTTAACATATAAATCACCTTTTATTAGAATAACATAAAATTAATTTTTTTTAAATAAAAAAAGAGATTTAATTCTCTTCTTCTATTATTTTTATTTCTTTAGTTTCAGTTTTTCCTTCTTTTTTAACATTTTTATTAATAAATAAGAAATCAAACATATCTAATATTGAATAAAGAATGATTACAATTCCTATTACTTTTGTTATTGTAACAGCTCCTTTGAATGGATTTGTTATAAATATTATTCCACAGCATGTTATTACAATAGCTAAAAGAAGCGAAATTGTCCAACTTTTTAAATTTTCTTTTTTAAGTACACATGCGAATTGTATCTTTGATACCCCATTTATAATCATTACAATTCCTATTAGAATTGGAATGATGCTGGCAATTAATTCTGTATTTAAAATTATAATTAATCCGGCTACCACCATAAATATTTCACTTATAAAGCTATAGTTATATATGGCGTCTTTTGAAATTAATGTTTTAACTAAAGGAATTATCGCTAAAAGTAAAGTTCCTCCAACGATGTATGATATAACTTTTAAAGTTAATTCTGCTTTTGTAAATAAAAATATTCCTAGTATTATAAATGCTATCCATGATATCAATGACATTTTTAAGATTCTATCAAATTCTTTTTTCATGCTTCACTCTCCTATCTAGGATTATAACATTTTTTTAGCTATTCTACAATTTTTATTTTAAATTAAAATTATTTTCTATATTTTTTAAAAATTGTATAGATTTTAAAAAAATAATATGCTATAATTAATTGCAGTTGGATTGTTAGCTCAGCTGGTAGAGCAACTGACTCTTAATCAGTGGGTCTAGGGTTCGAATCCCTAACAGTCCACCATTTATGAATTTAACTAACTAGAAATAGTTAGTTTTTTAATTTATAAAAACGAGCTATTGCTCGTTATATTACTTTTGGAAGTTCTTTTTCTTCTTTTAATTTATTTTGATATTCATCTATTATATTTAGTATTTCTTGATATAAATTGGTTGTTTTTCTAGTGCCTAGAGCAATGTTATATGTTTCTGCTACTACTTCTAATGGGATGTTTTCGCCATCCATTAGATTAGCTAATATTGTTTCTGCTTCTTTTTTTCCAGCGTACTTTTGCATTACCTCTTCTGCTTTCATCTGCTTTATAAAGAAATTATGGAATTTTTTAGCTGGTGAGATAACTTTCATACCTTTTTCTGTTATTTCTACGTACATTTCTATTATACTTGCTGCATTGTTTGAACTAATTATTTCTAACCTTTCTTTATCAAATGCATCTTTAAATATTTTATTAGTTTGAATTGCAAAATCTATGTATGAGAATATATCTGCTCTATTTTCACATAAGAAATGATCATGATTATTCTTATATATTTGATCATCGTTTTCTACTCTCATAAGTTTATCATACAATTCTTGTCTTAGAAAAGTGTTACCTTCGGTATCAATTTTAGTTATTTGGTCTAATCTTTTATCATCAATAGCGTGTCTTAATTCATGGGAAATAGTTTGTATTAATTTAGCGTTCAAAATATCTGCTGCTTCTCTTTTAGGAACGCTTTTTACTTCTTGATACGTTTGTGCAAAGTTTTTATAAAATAATTTTATGCATTTTTCTCTTTTACTATAATAAGCTATTGTTTTTTTATTAGATTGAAATGCTATATAAATATTTTCTATATATGATCCTAAGTTTAATTCTTTTACTCTATATAATGAATAAAGTCCAACCATGCTTTCAGTCAATAAATTATGACTTTTTATTTGTTCGCTGAGTATTTCTAAACAATATTTTATAATGTCATCATCTTTATCTATATCTTTAATATTTGAAATAACGTAATCTAGGTAAATATTTACCTCATTTTCATTTTTATCAATTTTAAAGGTTTCTAATATTTCTTTACCTAATATTCTTAAATTATTTATACTATTATCTAAATATAAATCTCTTTCGTGAATTAAGTTTAAACATCTAGTATCTTTTTTTGTCTTTCTTTCTTCATCTATGAACCTATTAAAACTATTAGTCTTTGATATTTCTACTATAAATTCTGGTGTTATATAGCCTTGAAGTACTAATTCAAATAATTCATCTTTAGAAAGTGTTTCTATTTTACCTATATATTTGTTTATTATATTGGGATTTTCTAAGTATTGAACAACTTGAATAAAGATATTATTTGGAAGACGATTTATTCTATTAAAACATACTTCTACTATAAAAGATTTATATTCATCCTTTATCTCTTCATTTTTAAATATACTAGCTATTTCTTCATCCTTTAAAAATACAAATCTTCCTATATTGTTTTTTAATTCTTTTCTTGTTAGATTTTGATTTCTTAACAATTCTTCTAAGTTCATGTGGTTCACCTATTGTAATGATACCATTTTTTTTACAACAAATAAAGAGGATTATATCCTCTTTTATATATAAACGCTACTAGCGTAGCGGACAGAAGAAAGGTATTTAGATTATGGATAAATACCCTTTTTTATTTTATCCAATTCTATTTAATTATACCTTATCTATAATAATATATTTAAATTTTAAGTTTTTATGTAATTAAATTGCCTATAATTCTTTTCTTAATTCTATTTTAAAAACTTTAAATTCTAATGATTCATATATATCTTTAGCTAATTTGTTATTATTTAAAACATTAATATTTACATATTTAATACCCTTTTGTTTCAATATCTTTTCTGCTTCTTTTATTAAGCTTGTTGCGATTGATTGGTTTCTATACTCTTTTTCCACATATAGTCCATCTATAAGGTAATGATTTTCTATTGGTTTTAAATATAAGTACCCTACTATTTTATTATCTTTCTTATATCCTAATAAAATGTTATCTTTTAGTTTTACTATATTTTTGAAATAATTTTTTACTACAAAGTTATTGCTTATTGTATCGTCATACTGTTTTTCATCTTGTATAAGCTTTGTCAGTAAAATATCACATTGATTACAGTCTAATTCATCTATTACTTGGATTATCATTTTTTTCTCTCTTTTCTTTTACTTTTAATTTATTTGTCATGAGCTTTTGATATACATTTAAAACAAAATCATCTTGTAAACTCAGATTCGAAACAATATTTTTACTATATTTGCCATTTCCGGCTGGGGAAAAACAAATACAAAATGTTTTATTATTTTTATTTATTATATCATATATTGGTTTCTTACAGTGTATTATGAATTTATCATTGATACGATTTATTATTAAACTGCTTACAGCTTTAACACTCATAATATCACTTGGATTATAATAGCAGTCACTATACCATATTAATTGATCTTTACTTTTTTTACTTTGCAAATGGTCTATACCAAATATATACTTCTCATTCATTATATAATCTATATACTCAAATAATTCATCATCTTTTGTAATACTTATTGGTTCGTTTTTTAGGAAAAACCATATGAATTCATCTGCAGAAAAATCCATATACATTATTTCTTCATCCTCTTCATTATAAAAAGATATTTTTGAATCAATTATTTCTTTTCTCATATATCCTCCTTTTATTTTTTTGAAATTTAATAATTAAGTTTGAAATAATATGTGTAATTAATAATACTATTATTATATTTAAAAAAGGATAATCAGCTATATTTTTAAAAATCAAAGATAAATAGAAAATTATCATAGGATGTATTAAGTAATAGTATTTTGAATAATTATCAAACTGGAATTTTAATTTCATATTATTAGTAATATAAATGGATGATATAAATAAATAATATGTTAATGGTACACATGATAATAAGATGTTACTATTAAGCCTGTTACTATCGTGTAATAATATTGCTTCAAAAGTTAATAGAAAAAATGAAACAATTAGTTTAACAAAGCAATATTTTGAATATATTTTCTCCTTCTTCCCCAGTTGGTAACCTAATACTACGTAGAATAATCCAAAAAACAAAAAATTTCTAGTAGTAAAGAAAATGTTATAATAATAAGATAATAAATTTTTTATTGATGATGGTAATATTCCATAATAAGTTTCAGTAGCACCAAATAGTAACAGCATAAATGAAATTATTAATAAAAACTTTATATTAAGTTTTTTCTTCCATTTACTTAAAACAAGCAGCGAAAATATTAATGCTGGAAAATACCAAAGATGATAATAAACCCCTGTATAACATAGAGCAATTAATAATATAATTGGTAATAACAATATTGATATAACAATTAATGCGATAGGATTAATATTTATTTTTGATATATATATACTTATACTTGGTAAATATTCAATTATTGTACTTATTATTACTGGTACATAAAGTAAACTCCAAAATAAATAAAGAGGAATGATTTTCTTTATGTAGCCCTTAATATAATTTCCATTGTTTTTTTCTTTTTTGGCAACAAAATAACCAGTTATAACAAAGAATATAGGTACACATATTCTAGTTATAATATTATTAAAGGCTAGATCTAATTCATCTGAGAAGTTTAAAAATGGACGTAAATGTAATATTATAATTAAGATTGCAGATATGTACTTTAAAATATTTAAATTTTGATAGTTTAGCTTGTCTGTTTTATAATTTTTATCTATATCTTTTTGAATAAATATAGTAGTGATACTAAAACAAATAATCATTAAGATAATTATAACTGGATATCCTAAGTAATTTTCAATTTGAAAGACATTTATGAATTTTAAAAACAATACTAATATAGCTATTATTAATGTAATTACTATTTCGCTTTTATATTTCATATTAAACCACTTCTAACTTTTTCTACAATTATTATAATTTTTCATATTTTTATATTTATTACTATCGGATAGTAAATTCGGCAGCCACATTAAATGATTCATATTTTTCATTTTCATCCTTATAGCTTATTTTTTTAATAATTCTATAAGTTCCGCTTGGCAAATTTTCATATTCATTTTTCCAATTTATTTCTATTTCTTTTATATCCTTGGCATTTAAGTTAAAAGCAGGTAATGTAAAATTCAATTCAGTTTTTATTTTATACCATTCTCCATTTTTCTTGATTTCTATTTCATATGGATTACTATATTGTAAATTTTTATCACTATTATTAGTTAAAATTATGACTGCTCCAGCATTTGTTAATGTTCCATCTTTAATAGTCAATTCAACATCGCTCTTTGATATTACAATGTTAGATTTATCCTCAATATTTAATTTATTCTTAGAATTTTTACAACCTGCTACTCCTAAAATCATACACGCACATGATAAAAATATTAAAATGACCTTTTTCATAATGATTCTCCTAACAAACATTGAAATTTCTATATAATATTATATCATACTAATTCATATTTTCTTGCAATTATTCTCTCATCAGAGCAATATTTAATTACATATTTATTATCTTGTTTACAAATAATAATTCCTACTGTATCATCTTCTTCAAAAGTTTTTATATTCTTATCTATATAATTCATATAAGTCATAATTTGTCCAGTATGCTCTTTCTTAAGTTCTGTTATCT
>CAKPMN010000002.1 GCA_934168005.1 uncultured Bacilli bacterium
CTGTTATGCAGTGGTATTTTTAGAATAGAGGCACTTATGAAGAAAATTAATGTATTAAAAAATAGTAGAGATTTTACTAGAATTATAAAAAACAATAAATCTTATAAATCAAAATATTATTTCATATATCTAGAAAAGACAGATGAAACATATCATTTCGGAATATCAGTATCAAAAAAAATAGGAAATGCAGTTACTAGAAATAAATATAAAAGACAGATACGATCAATAATTGACAAAAAAATATATAAAAAAGGTTTTAATTGTATTATAATATTAAGAAAGAGTGCAATAGGTGTAGAATACTCTTTATTAGAAGAAGACTTATTAAAAAGTTTTGAACAATTACAAATTGAAGGAGAAATCTAAATGAAACAAAAATCTAAATTAATTATTTTACTATTATGCTTTTTTATGTTAACAGGATGTACAACATATTTAAAAGCAGACAAAAAAGCAGTAAAATATGAAAAAACTGGTCAAACTTTGACAAAAAATATCCTATGCAAACCAGAGGATGAAGAAATATTAAAAATATATGAAGATTATAATAGTAAGGTTGAAGAAGATAAACAAATAGATTTATCAAAATTACCAGAATGTAACAAAATGAGTTTAACAGATTCATATGAAGGAATATGGACTAGTGTATTTGTAAGACCACTAGCAATTATAATAGTTCAAGGTGGAAAATTATTTAAGAGTTATGGATTATCTTTAATACTTATAACAATATTAATAAGATTAATAGTATTACCACTAACAGGTGGAGCCATAAAACAATCTCAAAACATGCAAAAAGCAAAACCTGAACTTGATAGATTAGAAAAAAAATACAGAAATAAGACAGATCAAGAATCAATGTATCAAAAGAGTCAAGAAATGTTATTAATTTATAAAAAATATAATATCAAATTCTTATCGGGATGTCTTTCAACTTTTATTCAAATTCCCCTATTCTTTGCATTTTATGAAGCAATAAGTAGAATACCAGTTATATTTGAAGAAACATTTTTAGGATTCCAACTTGGAACAAGCCCATTAACAGCTGTATTCGCAGGTCATTATCATTATTTAATATTTATAGTGTTAATAGCAGGAGCTACATACTATTCATTTAGTTTAAATATGAAAAATCAAACAATGTCAAGCGATCAAGAAAAGCAAATGAAGCAAATGAATTTATTTATGGTAGTATTTATGACATTTGCATCTTTCTCAATTTCAAGTGGTATAGCAATTTATTGGGTTGCATCAAATATATTTACAATTATTCAAAATTTAATAATGAAAAGAGTTGGTAATCATGCTAAATAAATACGAATTTGTAGGAAAGAACAAAGAAGAAGCAATAAATAAGATAAAAACAGAATTAACAGAAAATATAAATGATTTATATATAGAAGAAACAGTTATAAATGGAAAATTATTTAAAAGTGGAAAAGTAATATTAACAGTAATAACAAAAGAAGATGTAAAAAAATATATTGAAGAATTTATATTAAATTATTCAAAACTAATGAATATAGAGATAAACTTTGAGATAGTAGAAACAGATGGCGTATACAATATAACATTAGTTTCTACTAATAATCCTATATTAATAGGAAGAGAAGGAAAAACATTAGAAGCATTTCAATTACTATTAAGACAAGCAGTAAAAAATCAAACTAATAATAATATAAAAATTAATGTAGATATCTCTGGATATAAGTCAAAAAAGCTAAAACGTTTAGAATATGAAGTAAAGAAAATAGCATATGAAGTTCAAAATAGTAAAATAGATGCATCATTAGATCCTATGAACTCTTATGAAAGAAGAAAAATTCATACGCTAATTTCAACAATGAATAATTTAAAGACAGAAAGCATAGGAGAAGGAGCAGAAAGACATATTGTAATTAAATATGTAGAAAAAACACAGTAATTGTGTTTTTTATTAAAAAAATATGGATAAAGAATATTATGAGATAATTAAAGAAATATTAAATAATGAAGAGTTTCAAAAAAGAAAACAATATAATCATCACGGAAAAATAACAGTTTATGAACATTCATTAAGTGTTTCTATAAAAGCATATAATTATGCAAAAAAACATAGAAAATATGATGCAAGAAGTGTAGCTATTGGTGGTTTGTTACATGATTTTTACTATAAACCATGGCAAGATAATAAAGAAAAAAAGCCATTTTTAAAAAAACATGGATTTACTCATGCTAAAGAGGCACTAGAAAACTCAAAAAATGTATTTCCAGATTTAATGAATGAAAAAATTGAAAATATAATAGAAAGGCACATGTTCCCTTTAAACAAAATCCCACCAAAATATAAAGAAGCTTGGTTAATAACAATAGTAGATAAAATAGTATCTTTAGAAGTTATATTTGAGCCAACATTCTTTAAAAGTTTAATAGGAATTAAGGGTGATAAGCATGAATGATACAATAGCAGCAATATCAACGGCTCCAGGTGTAGGAGCAATTTCTATAATAAGAGTTAGTGGAGAAGATTCAATACCAATTGTAAACAGAATATTTAAAGGATCAGATTTGACAAAAGTACCTTCTCATACCATACATTATGGAAAAATATTAGATAAAGAAAAAGAAATAGATGAAGTATTAGTAACTGTTATGAAATCTCCAAAGACTTTTACAACTGAAGATATTGTGGAAATAAACTGTCACGGAAGTATAATAACTACAAAAAAAATATTAGAGTTACTATTAATTCATGGTGCACGCTTAGCAGAACCAGGCGAATTTACAAAAAGAGCTTTTTTAAATGGTAGAATAGATCTAACTCAAGCTGAAAGTATTATGGATTTAATAGAATCAAAAAGCGAAAATGCTCGTGAATTAGCCATGAATCAGTTAAGTGGTAAAGTATCTTCATACATAAGAGATTTAAGAGAAGATATAGTAAACATTTTAACCAAAATAGAAGTAAACGTAGATTACCCAGAATATGAAGAAAACGAAGAAGTTACTTTAAAAGAATTAACAGAAGAAGTTATTTCTTTAAAGAAAAAGATGCAAATATTACTAAATAAAAGTGAGAACGGAAGCATAATAAAAAATGGAATAAAGACATTAATTATAGGAAGACCAAATGTCGGTAAAAGTAGCTTGTTGAATAATCTTTTAGAGGAAGAAAAAGCGATTGTAACAGACATTGAAGGAACAACTAGAGACATAGTGGAAGGGACAATAAATCTTGATGGATATATTCTTAATATAATAGATACTGCCGGAATAAGACAAACAACAGATGTAGTAGAATCTATAGGAGTAGAAAAAAGTTTATCTTTAATAAAAGAAGCAGATTTAATTCTATTTATTTTAAGTAATACTGAAAAGATAAGTGAAGATGAATTAAAAATATTGTCTAATATAAAAGATAAAAAATTTATTATTATCATAAATAAATGTGATTTATCAAAAAATATAAATGAAGAAATATTACCAGAAAATAAAGTAGTAAAAATAAGTACTAAAACAAATCAAGGAATAGAAGAATTAAAAGATAAAATTAAGTCTTATTTTGATACAGAAATAGAACAAAAAGACTTAACATATTTAACTAATGCTAGAAGTATAGCAATATTAAAAGAATGCCTTCTAAAATTTGATGACATAGAAAAAGGAATAGAATTAAATATACCTGTCGACATTATAGAAATAGACATAAAATATATTTGGACAAAGTTAGGAGAAATAATTGGAGAAACATATGAAGAAGAATTGATAGATAAATTATTTAGTAAATTTTGTCTTGGAAAATAAAAAAGAAATTACATATTTCTTTTTTTTGATTCAAAAGTATAGTTTTTAACAACCATTTGATATAAATTATCTTGAACTTTTTCAAAAGCTTTAAAATAGTTTTTATATTTTTTCTGAAGATTAATATCTAACTGATCATAGTCGTAGCATATAAATTCATAAATATCTTTTAATTTTCCAAGATATAAAGAAGGTTCCAACTGTATAAAAAATTCATCACTAGAAAAAGGAATAACAATATATCTAGTATCATAATCCGGCAAAAATTCACCTATATCCGAAACATAAAGCAAATTTAATTTATCTTTAAACATATAATATAATCCTTTCTTTATAAAATATATGATTTTAACATATAAAATATAATTGTATTTTAAAAATATCAATAGTATAATAATGAAAGTTAAAAGGAAGTGTTCCAATGAAATATGAAGTAGTAGTTGTTGGTGGAGGTCACGCTGGATGTGAAGCTGCAAATGCATGTGCCAAAATAGGACATAAAACATTGCTAATAACAGGAAATATTAATAATATTGCAGATATGCCATGTAATCCATCAATTGGTGGTTCAGCCAAAGGAATAGTAGTAAGAGAAATAGACGCTCTAGGCGGTTTGATGGGAAAAATTGCAGATAAAACTCACCTTCAAATTAAGATGCTAAACTACAAAAAGGGTCCTGCAGTACAAGCACTAAGAGCTCAAGGTGATAAAAATACATATCCAAAATTAATGTTAGAAACTTTAAAAAAATTAGACAATTTACATATTCAAGAAGGACTTGTAGAAAATTTAATTATTGAAGATAAAAAAGTAAAAGGAATTATTTTAGAAACAGGCGAAAAAATATATTCAGATGCAGTAATTTTAACAACAGGTACATATTTAAAAGCTGATATATTAGTAGGATCAACAAGACATAGAGAAGGACCACATGGAGAAAAACCATCTAATTTTTTAAGTGATAATCTATCAAAACTAGGATTTGAAATAAAAAGACTTAAAACAGGAACCCCTCCCCGTCTAGATAAAAATTCAATAGATTATTCTAAAACAAAGATAGAATATGGAGACAATGTATACAGAACATTTAGTTTTGATGATAAACCTTCTTATAGAATAGAAGATCAGATACCATGTCATTTAGTTTATACTAATCAAAATACTCACGAAATAATAAGAAATAATTTAAATAAATCGAGCATGTATGGTGGGTTAGATGACATAAAAGGAATAGGCCCTAGATATTGTCCATCGATAGAAGATAAAGTTGTAAGATTTAGTGAAAAAGAAAGACATCAATTATTTTTGGAACCAGAAAGCAAGATTGAAAGTGATCCAGTATATGGAAATACAATATACCTTCAAGGTTTTTCAACATCAATGCCACATGACATTCAAGAACAAATGGTTCATAGTATAGAAGGATTAGAGAATGCAAAAATATTAAAATATGCTTATGCTATAGAATATGACTCTATCTACCCTACTCAATTAAAAAGAAGTTTGGAGACAAAATTAATAGAAAATTTATTTACAGCAGGTCAAATAAATGGAACAAGTGGATACGAAGAAGCGGCCTGTCAAGGTTTGATAGCAGGTATCAACGCATGTTTAAAACTAGAAGAAAAAGACCCACTTATATTAAAGAGAAATGAAGCATACATTGGTGTACTAATAGATGACTTAGTAACAAAAGGAATAAGAGACCCTTACAGACTATTAACATCACGCGCAGAATATAGATTATTATTAAGACATGATAATGCTGATTTGAGATTAAGAAAATACGGGTATAGTGTAGGAACTATATCAAAAGAACAATATGATAACTTATTAACCAAAGAACAACAAATAGAAGACCTAAAAAATATTTTGAAAGAGAATAAATTGACACCAAATGATAATGAATATTTAAAGTCTATAAATTCAACAGAGATAAAAGACGGGATGACTTTATATAATCTTTTAAAAAGACCGGAGATAACATTGGACAATTTAAAAAAATTTATTAATATAGATTACTCAAAAGAAGTAGAAGAGCAAGTAGAAATACAAATTAAATATGAGGGTTATATATTAAAAGAAATGAAAGAAGCAGAAAAAATGCTAAAGCTAGAAGATGTTAAAATTCCATTAGATATAAACTATGATAATATTTCTAACATAGCGTCCGAAGCAAGACAGAAATTAAAAGAAGTAAATCCGACATCAATAGGTCAAGCATTAAGAATAAGTGGTGTTAATCCAGCAGATATTTCTATAATATCAATATACTTAAAAAAGGAATATAAAAATGACAGAAAGTAAATTTATAGAAGAATTAAAAAATCTAGAAATAAATATAAATGATAAACAATTAATTCAACTAAATAAGTATTATGAGTTACTAAAAGAATGGAATGAAAAGATTAATCTAACATCAATCATAGAAAAAGACCAAGTCTATTTAAAACATTTTTATGATTCATTAACTCTTAGTAAAGTATATGATTTTAATAAAAATATAAAAATATGTGATATAGGAACAGGAGCTGGATTTCCTGGAATAGTACTAAAAATAATGTTTCCAAATGTAAAAATTGTATTAGTTGATGCATTAATGAAAAGAATAAATTTTCTAAACTTGGTTATAGAAAAATTAAAATTAGAAAATATTATTGCTACTCATGAAAGAATGGAAGATTATGCATACAAACATGAAGAAGAATTTGATATTATAACTGCTAGAGCAGTATCAAACTTGCCAACACTACTTGAGATTAGTGCAAAATCTTTGAAACAAAAAGGAAAAATGTTATTTCTAAAAGGAGATATAAAAGAAGAATTATTATTATCTAATAATGCCATTAGATTATTGAATCTTAATATAGAAAAAGTAGAAGAATTTTTGTTACCAATTGAAAATAGTAAAAGAAGTATTGTAGTAATAGAAAAAGTTGGAAAAACTCCTAATAAGTACCCAAGAAAATTTTCTGATATAAAGAAAAAACCTCTATAAAATTATAGAAGTTTTTTTGTGAAATTATTTCCCAAATATTGAAAAAAGAAAATATTTATAGTACAATGAAAAAAAGAATAGAATGGAAAGGGGTTTTTTGTATGCAAATGTCTAAAGAAGTAAGTATACTAAAAATAGATGATATTCTTCCTAATAGATTTCAACCAAGAATAGTATTTGATGAAAATGCCATTAATGAATTAACAGAGTCTATTAAAGAATATGGAGTAATAGAACCAATAATTGTAAGAAAAGTAGCCGATAAGTATGAAATAATAGCTGGTGAAAGAAGATACAAAGCAAGTGTTCTTGCTGGAAAAGAAACAATACCTGCTATAATAACAGATTTAAATGATAAAGATAGTGCTGAAATAGCATTAATAGAAAATGTTCAAAGACAAAATTTAACACCAATAGAAGAAGCTGTTTCTTATAAAAAAATTCTTGATATGGGATATATGAATCAAAGTGAATTAGCAGAAAAACTTGGCAAAAAACAATCAACTGTCGCTAATAAACTTAGATTGTTAAATTTAACAGATACAGTTCAAGAAGCCCTTTTACAAGAAAAAATAAGTGAACGTCATGCCAGATCTTTACTTCGTTTACCAAAGTCAAAGCAAGATGAAATGTTAGATAGAATAATAAAAGAACGAATGACTGTAAGAAAAACAGACGAAGAAATAAATAAAATTTTAGCATCAATTCCAGATGGAGAGACAAAAGTCAAAGAGAAAGAGGAACCAAAAATGAATAACAATGATTTTATGAATCAATTTAATATACCAAATACACCAATAATGGAAAATCCAGTCCAACAACCAAGTGCACCAACACCTATATCACCAGTTGCCTCAGTACAACCAGTTGTAAGTCCGGTAGAACCAGTGCAAATGAACTCAATATTTAACCCAGTTCAACCACAAGTAGAGCAAACAATATCACCTAAGGTTGAAATGGAACAACCAGCACCAATAATGCCACAAGTAGAACCAACAAATCCAATTGTGGAGCCAATAGCACCTACTGATACACAAACAGTTCAAACAATAAATAACGAACCAGCAACCGCTGAAAATTCAGATACACCAATATCTGGAAGATTTTTCAATATGTTTAGAAGTGAAACACCAGAGGATCAACCAAATGTCCAACAACCAAGTGCACCAACACCTATATCACCAGTTGCTCCAGTACAACCAGTCGTAAGTCCGGTAGAACCAGTGCAAATGAATTCAATATTTAACCCAGTTCAACCACAAGTAGAGCAACCAGTAACACCACAAGTTGAAATGGAACAACCAGCACCAATAATGCCACAAGTAGAACCAATCAAACAACAAGAAGTGGAACCAATTCCTATGCCTACTATACCAGTTGCTCCAGAAATGAGTCCAGTAACACCAGCAGATGTAAATCCTATACCTACATTCCAATTAAATGATAATCAAGAATTTACAAATTCTTCAGTTGTAGAAATGGGAACATTACAAAACAGAAAAATGGAGGAGCCAACACTTCAACCATTAATGGAAGAAACAAATCAAGCTCCAAAGGTTAGCATGAAAGAAATAATTAATATGATTAGAAATTGTGCAACACAAATAGAGAAAAATGGTTATACAATAGATACAGATGAACTAGATTTTGACGATAGTTATCAAGTAATATTTAAGATAAATAAAAATGATTAGAAGTCTTTAGGACTTCTTTTTTATTAAATATATACATAATATTAAAAAGTGATGAAATTTATGATAAAATGAAATGGGTGTATAATATGTGGTTTTTAATAGGCGTAATAGTTTTAATTCTATTTATAATATTTTGCTATCAATATGCTAAATATAAATTTAGAAAATATTTTAACATGGATCTTATGACTATGTTAAAAAATGCTAAAATAGAAGATGAGACGCTTCCTAAGTCATTATCAAGTATGGATAGTATATATTTAGAACAATTAAATAAAGATTTTCCAGAAGTAAATATAAATGAACTAAAAAGACAGAGCGAAAAAGAAATATTAAACATAATTAATGCAGTAGAAAAAAATGATACAAGTAAATTAAATGGAAAAATGAGACTTGTAGCCGAATCAATGATAGAAGATAATAAGACAAAAGTAGAATATAACAACATAAAGATTCATAATACAGTGTTATCAAAATATACATGTAAAAATGGAATTGCGACTATTACATTCGGATCTAGTTTTGAATATGAAAAAGTTAAAGATAAAAATATAGAAAAGGTTCAGGACAGAGCAAGAGTTGAATATATATATATAATAGATGAAAATCTGGTTGATAATAATAAAAAAATATTAGGTTTAAATTGTCCAAATTGTGGAGCTCCATTAAAGACATTAGGAGATAAAAGATGTATATATTGTACAACACCTATAGATGAAATAGTAAAGCGAGCTTGGACTTGTAATGATGTAACTTTTTATTAGAATTAAAAAAGTTTGTAAACGCTTTAATGTAAAAAAATGTATAATTGTTAATTATGCTTTAATAATTAAATTAATTATGATAAAATTAAATTAGATGGTAGCCAATCTACTTAAAACATATGTTAATTTAAAATTTAAGTGTGGCTTCATAAAAGAAAAGAGGTATTTTATGGGTTTAATTAAAGCAGCAGTCACTGCTGTAGGAAGTACATTACACGATCAATGGAAAGATTATATAAAATGCGAAGATCTAGGTCAAGATATTTTAATGAAGAAAGTTACTACACCAAATGGTGTAATATCAAAAGACAGTGCTATTCAAGTATCACCTGGACAAATAGCTATTATTTTTCAAAGTGGTAAGATTCTAGACGCAACAGCAGAAGAAGGAATATATACTTTTGATCAATCAACATCTCCAACATTCTTTGCTGGTCAATTTGGTGATGTATTTAAAGAAATGTGGAATAGATTTGTTTATAACGGTGGAACAAGTAAAGAACAAGCTGTTTTCTACATTAATGCAAAAGAAATAATGAATAATAAATTTGGAACACCAGCACCAGTACCATTCCAAGACTGGTCTCATCCAATTCCAAACCAAATGACAGGAAGTCTTACTCCATTAAGAGTAGAAGTAAAATGTTTTGGTACATATACATTTAAGATTTCAGATCCTGCTACATTTATGAGTAGAATTGCTGGAACTGCAGAAGTATATAAAAAAGATGATATAGTAGAACAAATGAGAAGTGAAGTAATTGGCTCATTCCAAAATGTGTTAAACGAATTAGGTAATTCATCATATAAAACACCAGTATTAGAATTACCAAGTTGTACAGATACAATTAAAAAGATACTAGACGAAAAAGTATTTGATCAACCAATCCGTGATAGAGGTATAAATATAGTAAGTTTTACAGTTGAATCAGTAACATTAGATGATGAATCTAATAAGAAGATTGATAACTATGAATTATCTTCAAATTCATACATGCAACAAGGAACACTTACAGGTGCTTATGCAAATGCTGTTCAAGACGCTGCAAATAATGCTAATGGTTCAGCAAACGGATTTATGGGTGTCGGAATGATGAATATGGCATCAGGAGGAATAATGGGAGGAGTTGCTCAAAATGCCATGAATAATGGTAATACAGGTTCAACCGTAAGTTATGATCCATATGCATCAGAAAATAGACAACAAGAATCAGAAGAAACAGCTAAAGTTGAAGAACAACAAACAGCTGTAGAACAACCAAAATTCTGTCCAAATTGTGGAAACCCAGTTGGAAATACAAATTTCTGCGGTAGTTGTGGAAATAAATTAAAATAAAAGTACTAAAGGAAGTCGTATAGACTTCCTTGTTTTATTTTTTAATAAATGATAGAATATGAAATTAGAGAGAAGGTTGATTATGGAAAATAAATTTAAATTAGTATCAAAATATAAACCAAATGGAGATCAACCAGAAGCAATAGAAAAGTTAGTTCAAGGAATAAAAAACAATGATAAATATCAAGTTTTACTTGGAGCAACAGGAACAGGTAAAACTTTCACAATCGCAAACGTAATTGAAAAAGTAAATAAGCCTACCCTAGTTTTAGCACATAATAAAACATTAGCAGGTCAACTATATGCAGAATTTAAAGAACTATTTCCAGAAAATAGAGTTGAATATTTTGTTTCTTATTATGATTATTATCAGCCAGAAGCATATGTAGCCAAAACAGATACATATATAGAAAAAGATGCTTCAATCAATGATGAAATTGATGAGTTAAGACATTCCGCAACCGCTTCAATTTTGACAAGAAAAGACACGATAGTAGTTGCCAGTGTATCATGTATATATGGAATTGGAGAAGTAGATGACTATAAAAGTAAAATGTTAATACTTAATGTTGGTGATGTAATAGATAGAAACGATGTCATGGTCCATTTAATAGAAATGTTATATGAAAGAAATAATATGGAACTTAAAAGAGGAACATTTAGAGCACATGGTGATATCTTAGAAATAATGCCAGTAAACCAACACGCCAAAGCAATAAGAATAGACTTTTTTGGTGACGAAATAGATAGAATCGTTGAATACGATACTTTAACAGGAACAATCCTAAGCAATAAAAAAAGTATAAGCTTATACCCTGCAAGTCACTTTGTTACAACAGATGAAAAATTAAAGAAAGCTATATATAATATTAAAGAAGAATTAAATGATAGAATAAAATATTTTGAGGATAATAATAAACTTTTAGAAAAACAAAGAATACAAGAAAGAACAAATTATGACATAGAAATGCTCCAAGAAACAGGAACATGTAGAGGTGTAGAAAACTATTCAAGACATATGGCTTTAAAAGGTCCAGGAGAAACCCCTACTACATTGATAGATTTCTTTGGTGATGATTTTTTACTAGTAATAGATGAATCACATGTAACAATTCCACAAGTAAGAGGAATGTATAATGGCGATCAAGCAAGAAAAAAAGTACTAGTTGATTATGGCTTTAGATTACCTAGTGCAATGGACAATAGACCCCTTAAATTTGATGAATTTGAAAAAAAATTAAATCAAGTTATTTGCATATCTGCAACACCAGGTGATTATGAACTTGAAAAAACAAATGGAAAAGTTGTAGAACAGATTATAAGACCAACAGGTTTATTAGATCCAATTATTGAAGTAAAGCCAACCACTAATCAAATAGACGATCTATTAGAACAAATATATCAAAGAATAGATAAAAATGAGAGAATTCTAATAACAACACTTACGATAAGAATGGCAGAAGAATTAACAGCTTACTTAAAAAAAGCAGATATAAAAGTTGCTTATCTACATAGTGAAGTAAAAACTTTAGAACGCATGAGAATAATAAGAGATCTAAGATTAGGTACATATGATGTTTTAGTTGGAATAAACTTATTAAGAGAAGGTATAGATATACCAGAAGTAAGTTTGGTAGCTATAATGGATGCCGATAAACAAGGATTTTTAAGAAGCGAAAGAAGCTTAATTCAGACAATAGGACGTGCGGCTAGAAATAGTAATGGACACGTTATAATGTATGCTGACAATATAAGCGATTCAATGGATTTAGCTATAAAAGAAACCAACAGAAGAAGAAAGATACAAGAAGAATATAATATCAAACATAATATTACTCCAAAAACAGTTATAAAAGAGATAAGAGATGTTATCAGTAATACAGCTCAAGAAAAAGAAGAAAAACCAATAAAGATGACAAAAGCTGAAAAAATAAATATGATAAATAAAATAGAAGAAGAAATGAAAGAAGCAGCTAAAAATCTTGATTTTGAAAGAGCTATGGAATTAAGAGACATCTTATTTGAAATGAAAGGAGAAAATTAATGAATCCAATATTTTTAAAGCTAGGTTCAATAACTATTTATTGGTACTCAATAATTTTGCTTATAGCGTTTAGTTTAGGTTTTATTATATTATTAAGATTAGGAAAAAAAGCTGGAATAACAAAGGAATTTATATATGATTATGCTTGTTATTTAATTCCAATATGCCTAATTGGGGCTAGGATGTATTACGTAATGTTTAATCTTGATTATTATTCTACAGATATATTGGCTATTTTTAAAGTATGGGAAGGTGGCCTTGCAATCCATGGTGGAATAATATTTGGTGCACTATTTACATATTATTATGCTAAAAAAAACAATATAGATTTTTTAAAGCTAGTAGATATATTAGTAATATGCTTAATCCTTGGCCAGATAATAGGAAGATGGGGAAATTTCTTTAATGGAGAAGCGTACGGTCCAAAAACAACTTTAAGTTTTTTAGAATCTATTCATTTGCCTAAATTTATAATAAATGGAATGAGTATAAATGGTGAGTATTACCACCCTACTTTTCTTTATGAATCTATATGGAATTTAATTGGACTAACAATATTGTTAATAATATATAAGCATAAAAAAGAAAACGGTATGACAACCTCATTCTATTTAGTCTGGTATGGAATTGGAAGATTTTTAATAGAATCTTTAAGGCAAGATAGCTTAATGTTAAGCAATATTAAAATTGCCCAATTAGTGTCAATTGTAATGATAATTTTAGGTGTAATAATATTTTTAAGGCAAAAAAAGAAGACAATCAAGTGATTGTCTTTTTATTTATTTTTTTCTAATTCATTTAATTGATTCATCCTATTATCTAATTCTTTAATAGTTAAAGAACATTGATAAAGCTCTTCCTTAACATGGTCAGGAAGTTCTTTAGGATATTTATATTGAATTTTATGATCTAAACTTGCCCAAAAATCCATAGCAACTGTACGAATTTGAATCTCAGCTTCAATATATTCTGTGTTTTCATTTAAATATATAGGAACAAGGACAATTAGATGATAACTAATATATCCAGTATCCTTAGGATATTTAATGTAATCTTTCTCCTCTTTTAGTTTTAATTGAGGAGAATTTTTAATCATATTAACAATATCATAAACATCAGATAAAAAAGAACAAACAATTCGAATACCAATCATATCATGGACATGATTAAAAATATTTTCTACACTATACTCTAATCCCTTTTTATCTAGTTTTTTTAAAGCAGATTGCTCTGATTTTATACGTGACTTAATATGTTCTACAGGATTGTATTGATGAGTAAATTCAAACTCTTTTATTAATACATCTAGTTGAGTCTCTAATGTTTTAAGAGCAAATTCATATTTCAACATCAATTCTTGAATTTGACTTTTATTATCAATATCGCTAAAACTCATAAATCTCCTTTCTAGAAAATAAAGAAATCCTTAAAAAAGGATTTTAATACAACATAATACTGGATAAACATTATAACACGAAAAAATTTAAATATCAAGTTGTTCATATTTTACTAAAACTTTATTTCTGCCAGACTCTTTAGCAATATATAATTGCTCATCTGCTAATTGAATTGTTTTGTCAACCACATTGTCAATACCATTCTCTTTTACCAATTGTTGCAAGCAAGCATTGTTTACATGAACAACGCCGAAGCTACAAGATAAGTCAATGAATTTATCCTTATATCTAAAGGGAATAACAGCAAGTCTTTTTCTTAAATTTTCAACTCTGTTAAATACACATTTTTGCTTCATATTTTTTAATATAAATAAGAATTCTTCTCCACCAAAACGTCCTATAATATCATTTTCTCTACCAAACCCATGACGAGAATTTCTTAGAAATAATTGCGCTATATAATAAAGAGCAGCATCACCTGCTTGATGTCCATAAGAGTCATTAACTTTTTTAAAATGATCAATATCACTCATTACAACAGCGAAATCTTCCTCAGTATCAATAGCACTAGCTAAATATATTTTATAATCTTCTAAAAGCTTACGTTTTAAAAATACACCTGTTGTCTCGTCTATTTGATATGCTAATTCTTTCTTTTTATACTCAGTAATATCTGTAAATCTTAATATTGTATAAGTATGCTCATTTTCTGAATGTCTTATTTGACTAATTTTATAGTATCTTTTTGTTTGTGGGTGATAATATTCATCATTAGTAACTGTAAGACAATTTCTCATATAACTAATAATGCCATTATCTTCTGGAAATATAATGTTTCCACTTTCGTCATAAACTATGACTAATGTATCAGGAAAACATTCCAAAAAAGTCCTTAATTCCATATAATCCCCCTCTTTTTCAGCTAAATTTGTATTAATGTACAACGTTTTAAAAATTTTGTCAACTTTACTAATCAAATATAACAAAAATGCATACATAGATATTATATTCAAAAAAAACTAATCTATTACAAGATTAGTTAATATATCATGAAAAAGCTCTAAATAATTCAACTAAATATATCATCTATTTTATCCCACTCACTATTGCTTATTTCAAAAAAATATTCTTTCCCATAAGTATTAGCTTGCCAATCATAGTATTCATTATCAATATAAGATTTAATAGAATCTTCAATATTAACGTTGCTTAGAATGTAATCTTCATCTATTTGTTTATTATTTAAATTAAATGGTAAAGCATCAGTAATGCGCTTAATTCTAACTCTGATTTTCTGTCTGATATCATCTCTTATATCATTGTAATATTTATTTATATATAATCTTTCTAAATCTTCTAGTTTTCCACTTGCAGGCATTCTTATGTCATAATTTATAGCAGATATTTCTGAAGTTACAAATTCCTGAATGTCATCATTAATGTTATCTAAAACAAAATTTTGTATAGCGTCTATAAATTGTTCATTAATAATATTATTTTCAGTATTAGTTAATTTTTGCGACTTTACCCATTTAGAGAATATTAATATATTGTCGTAAGAAAAATTATATAATGTATGTCTTAAATCTTTAAAGATTATCTCATTCAGTTCATAAAAATCGACATATCCTTTTTCTATTAATTCTATAAATAAATCATCTTTTCCATAGTGATAATCACAACATAATTGTTCAAATGCTTTTTGAACAAATGATTTGATTTTTAAATCTTTAATTTGATATTCCAATATTATTTCAAAATAACGACATGAAGTAGACTTATCTACAGACTCTAAATTATTAATATGATTGTTATAAATTAATTCACAAATTATATCCTTATTTTGTTTAAATTTAATCAGTTGTTCAATATATTTAGCATTATTAATAATTACAAATTGTTCATTTAAATTAGCTGATATTTTTTTCTTCAAAAAATCATTAACAGATGGATTTATAACAGAAACATATCTTTTTCGTCTATCAATTATTATCTTTATTAAAGAGTTATTTAATCTATTAATTACTTCATTGAAAATATTTAAAGTTGTATCCTTTGTATTAGATAGTATTCTTTTATTAAAAGCCTTTTCTAAAATTTCTATTTTGATTTTATCATTTGTGAGTGAATAAAGTGTATTCATTAAGATTCTATCATCTTCACTAAGTCTATTTCTAAACTCGTCTTCCCATACACTATCAGGATTATCTAGTTTTGAAATAATATATTCTACATATTCATTTTTTAAAACTTTACTATAGTTTTTTTCTTTAGTAACAAATTCTATAATTCTGGGATTATAGTTTTTATGTTTGACTATTGAAAGATAGTTTTTATTTTTTTTAACATCTAATAAATATTCTATAGGTATTTCATTAAAATAAAGATGATTATATAGTATCTGTGCTTTTTCTAAAAAAGACATTTTATCTAAGTCTATAAGATAATTATCTTTTTCATACTTATCAAATAAGTTTGCAAAATCTAGTGAAGAAGAATAAGCTTCATTAATTATAGTAATTCTACTATTCATAATTATCTTTTTATTGGGATTTTTTTCAATGAATGAAATTAAGGCTTTTAACTCATTAGGCTGTTTTTCACTTAATTTTAAATAATGCTGTCCTAAAAAATCATCCAGTAAAACTATCTCTTTTTTAGCAGGATCACGACTCAATATATTTTTAATATCTTTTATATTATTATCAGTAACATATCTAACAGTATAATTATTACTAGCAAAAAATAACAGTAACATTTTAGAAATAGTACTTTTACCAACACCAGGTGCTCCTATAATAATTATAATGTTTTTATCTATTAACTTTTTTCTACATTCAAAATACGAATTTGTGGTAACAAATAACTTTGTATACTTTTCTATTTCACCTAATATTTCATTGCAATCAACAAAAATACTTTGATTTTGAATCATAGATAAAACATTAGTAGAACATAACCACAATTTATAGTTTTTTTCCAATATATCCTTATTGTTAGTATTAGATAAAAAATCATCAATATCAGTTTTATCAATTATGTAAGACATATCTTTCATATAGTTTGAAAATAATGAAAAAATCTCTTTTTTTTGCTTAGGAGTTAATTCTATACTACAACAAATATAATAGTTTTCTGGATTTATTTTTTCAATTTTTACTAGCTCAGATTTTAATGATGATTTTAAATTAGTGAAGTTGCTTTTAACATAATGCTTAACCTGTATAATATGATGAGGCGGAACTTTACTATCACATAAGTCTATTCCACCATCACGTCCCTTTGTAAAACGATGCAATTTCAAAGACAATTTAGCTTCCATTATATCTTTGCATAGAATTTCAAATTCATAATCATTCAAATTTGCTAGGCTATACATATATGCCTCCTATATTCATACTAATATTTGTTTGTCTAATACAATTATAAATCTTTTTTTACAAAAAAACTAATCTATTATAAGATTAGTTAATACTCAATATGGGGCGCTCTGTGGGGATCGAACCCACGCATGCCTGAGTCACAGTCAGGTGTGTTAACCGCTTCACCAAGAACGCCATTTCAAATACATACATATTTTAACAAGATATTTAAGATTTTGCAACCTTTTTTTTAAATATATATAAATTAAGTAAATTGCCTATACGCAAATTTACTATAAACCATATGATAATCTGAGGAGGAAAAAAGTATGTATCAATACCCAAATGCAAATATAATAGATTATTATAATTATACAAACAATAATTATAATAAACCAAATTATTCAGAAGATGCAAATGCATCAAAATTATATGATCCATATCAAGGATTTATACGAGGAAATATGTTTCCAAATTTATATAATGGATATAAAATAAGTAATCCAATAAATATAGAACCAAAATCAGAAAAAGAGGAAATGTTAATATATTTAGACTATTTAGCTTTTGCTGCTCATGATATTAATCTATATCTAGATTTATATCCAAAAGATAAAGATATGTTAGAAGCTTTCTCTATGTATAGAATAGAAGCAGATAAGGTAAGAAAACAATATGAAAAAAAATATGGTCCATTAGAGGTAAATAGTGAAGCAAATACTGTTTATCCTTGGGCATGGGATAATAAACCATGGCCTTGGGAAAAGATATAGGAGGTTATAATATGTGGAGTTATCAAAAAAGATTACAATACCCTGTAAATGTAAAGAATAAAGATTTAACTATGGCAAATGCTTTACTTGCTCAATATGGAGGACCTGATAGTGAACTTGGAGCATGTCTTAGGTACTTAAATCAGAGATATACAATGCCGGATGATAAAGGTAAAAGTTTATTAACAGATATAGCAACAGAAGAAATTGCTCATTTAGAAATGATTGGAAGTTTAATATACCAACTAATGCAAGGAGCAACTATAGAAGAATTAAAAAGCTTAAATATGAGTGGAACATTTGCAATGCACGATGGAGCACTATTTTTAAGTGATCCTAATGGAGTTCCATTTACCACATCTTATATAGAAGCAACAGGAGATTTTATTGCTGATATAGAAAGTGATATGGCTGCAGAGCAAAGAGCTAGAGCAACTTATGAACACCTAATGGATATGACAAATGATGAAACAGTATTAGGGCCACTATCATTTTTAAGACAAAGAGAAATAGTGCATTATCAAAGATTTAAAGAATTAAGAGATTATTATTTAGAAAGTAAGATCCAAAATACTAATTAAAATAATTCACGCAAGGTATTTGTGTAATTAAAAAAAAATGATATAATGAACATGTAGGAGGATTTATATGGAATTAAAAGGTAGTAAAACAGAAAAAAACTTAATAACAGCATTTGCTGGAGAATCTCAAGCAAGAAACAAATATACATATTATGCTAGTAAAGCAAAAAAAGAAGGTTTTGAACAAATAGCTGCAATATTTGAAGAAACAGCAGGAAACGAAAAAGAACATGCAAAAATATGGTTTAAATTATTACATGAAGGTACAATTCCTTCAACAGAAGAAAACCTTCTAGATGCTGCAAACGGTGAAAACTATGAATGGACTGATATGTATGCAGCTTTTGCAGAAGAAGCAAAAGAAGAAGGTTTCGATGAAATAGCAAGACTATTTGAAGGTGTTGGAAAGATAGAAAAAGCTCACGAAGAGCGTTATAGAAAGTTATTAGAAAATTTAAAAGCAAAAACAGTCTTTAAAACAGAAGAAGAAACAGTATGGATTTGTAGAAATTGCGGACACATTCACTATGGTACAGAAGCACCAGAAGTATGTCCAATTTGTGCACACCCACAAAGTTATTTTGAAAGAAAAAGTACAAATTATTAAGAAAGATAAAATCTTTCTTTTTTTTATAGTATAATGAACTTGGTGATAATATGAAACCATATATGTATGCTTTAAAAAATGCATTGCTATTGGTCCCAATAGTTTCATTAATATTTTTAATAATATACATTAAACAAGATAAAACAAAGATAAATCATAAGAAAATGATAAGCTTGTATTTCTTTATATTATATATAATTGTTATGTATTTTTTAGTAATATTTCCCCTACCACCAATTAGTGAAGTAAAAAATTATACATCAAATTATGTTCAACTAGAGCCACTTTATACAATAAGATATCTAAAAGAAAATATGAGTTTTAACGTTTTTAATATTGATTCATACATACGCCTCATTAAAAATGCCTATTTTTACCAATTTATATATAATATCTTAATAACAGTTCCATTTGGAATGTATTTAAAAAAATACTTTAGATTGAACCTATTTAAAACAATATTATCTACATTTATATTAAGTTTATTTTTTGAACTAACACAGTTATCTGGTTTATATGGGGTATATCTAAGACCATATAGAATATTTGATGTAGATGACTTAATAACAAATACGCTTGGAGGAATAATAGGATATTTTATAAGTGATATAATAAATAAAACAAGAAAGAAGTTTTGAACATAATGTTCAAAACTTTTATTAAATAGCTATAAAAAAGAACAAAAAAGTGTTATAAATAGTTCAAAAAATGTTTAAATGTTCAAAAATAATAGAAAATTAGTAAAAAATAATAGAATAAATTGTATTTTTGAACATTTGATATTCAAAAATAACCAGTGTAAAATCTAAATTGGTGAAGTTATGAACAATATTAGGTATATATCATTAAAAGAGTTAGATAATCAGATTAATAATTTAAAAATAGATAGTAAAAATCCGATAAGAATATTGATAAACAAATATAAAGTAGTAAAAAAACAAAGAGAAAGAATCTTAAATAATAAAAAATATATAGAACAAAAAGTAATGGAAAATAAAGCGTTATTAGAAAATATAAAAGGTTGTAGATTAGATAAAGAACAAACAAAAGCAATAATAATAGAAGAAGATAGTTGTCTTATAATAGCTGGAGCAGGTTCTGGAAAAACTCTAACTATGCTTGGGAAAATAAAATATTTAATAGAAGTAAAAAAAATAGATCCATCAAAAATATTATGTTTATCATTTACTAATGCTATAACTGAGGATTTAAAAGAAGCAATAAGAGAAGAAATAAATGTAGAAATGAATGTGTTAACTTTTCATAAACTTGGTTTAAAAGTATTAAAAGAAAACAATGTGAATGTAAAAATAATAGAAGAAAAAGAACTAATAAATATAACAGAAAACCATGTAAAAAAATTGAATAAAAATGAAGTATCAAAATATTTTAAAACAGAATTGGATCTAGAAAAACTTATATTAACTTTTATAAATTTGTATAAATCTGGAGAATACAAAGACTTAAAAGAAATAAGCAACAAAATAGAAACTGAAAAAAATAGATTTATTAAAAAAAGAAATAAGTATGTATTTAAAATAATAACAGATATATACAATATATATCAAAAAAAATTAGAAATGGAAGAAAAAATTGATTTTAATGACATGATAAATGAAGCATCATCACTAATAGAAGAAGGATATAATTACCCTAAATATGATTACATAATAGTAGATGAATATCAAGATACATCATATATTAGATATAAGTTATTAAATTTAATAAAAGAAAAAAACAACTGCCCTATCTTGGCTGTTGGAGATGATTGGCAATCAATATATAGATTTACAGGATGTAATATAGAAATGTTTATAAATTTCAAGAAATATTTTAAATATAGTTATATTACCAAAATCCAAACAACATATAGAAATCCCCAAGAATTAATAGATATAGCAGGACTTTTTGTTATGAAAAATCCAAATCAATATAAGAAAAATTTAAAATCAAATAAGAGTTATAATAAACCAATAAAAGTATTTCTCTATGAGTCAGAAGAAGAAATAGATTATATACTAAAAGAAATACCAAAAGATAGAAAAAGAATCCTTTTATTAGGGAGAAATAATAACGATTTTAAAGATATCAACATAAAAGATAATAGAGTAGAAAAAATGACAGTTCATAAGTCGAAAGGATTACAATGTGATACGGCAATAATAATAAATCTAAAAAACAGTATAAATGGGTTTCCAAATCAAATGGTAGATGACATTATATTTAAATACCTATTAAAACAAGATATATATCCATTCGAAGAAGAAAGAAGATTATTCTACGTAGCATTAACAAGAACTAAAAATGAAGTATATCTTTTTTCTCCAAAAAATAATCAATCTATTTTTGTAAAAGAACTAATTACATCATTTGAAAATAAAATAGAAATATTATCAAAAAATAATTATTGTCCTCTATGCAAAAATAGATATATTAATAATAAGTGTCCCATTTGTAAAAAGAAAAATATGTTATAATATCAAAGGTGGTATTATGAATTTAACAGATGAACAAATAAAAAAAATAGTAAAAGAAGAATATAATCAAAAACAAATGCATAAAATAAGAGAGAACGGATTATTCCTTTCAGATAATGAAATAGATTTATTGAAAAGATATGGTATAGATTATAAGAACTATTCAAATATTATGCAACTAATATATAAGATAGATGAGATAAATGAAGATGACGATGAAGAGCTAGATTCACTAGCATCATACTTGTCAGAACAATACTACTATAATAATGTCAATAAATAGCGAAATTTGACTTTCAAAAAAGTATTTGATATGATATTGCCTGTCTGCTGTAAAAGTTGACAAGAGGTGAAAAATGAAAATTCAACAAAAGCTGTATCAAAGATTAACGACAGTAGTAGTCTTATCAACAGCTATATTATGTGCTGTATTTGCATCATCACATAAAGATTATACTTATTCAATGCAAGACCTAAAAGAAGCATCGACAACAGAACAAGAAGACTTGCCCTCGTCGATAGAAATAGAAAAACAAATAAGAAATAAGGTTGAAACATTAATATCAGATAGAAAAGCTCAAGATGAAGCCGAATATCAAGAATACCTAGCAAGTTTGACTGTATATGATGGACTTACAATGGATGAATTAGCCGAAAAGTTAGAAAAAAATTTAAATTCAACTTTAGATGGAACAGGAAGAATATTTGCAGAGCGATCTATAGAACTTGGATTAGACCCATATTTAGCCGTTTCAATAGTCTTATTAGAAACAGGATGTAATTGGGAATGCAGTCAATTAGTAAAACAATGTTATAACGTTGGAGGTATAAAAGGCTCACCAGGATGTTTTGGAGGTTCTTACAAGAAATTTTCTTCACTAGAAGAAGGAATAACAAGTTATTTAAACATATTGTATAAAAATTATTATTCAAAAGGACTTACAACGCCAGAGTTAATGAACCCTAAATATGCTGAAAGTAAAACATGGGCTCAAAAAGTTAATAAGTATATAGAAAAAATAAAAGCAAGCTAATTGCTTTTTTTTGTGAAAAAAAATGAATTTTGTTGAAAAGAAATACTAAATTTGTTAGAATTATTTAAGGAGGAGTTAATATGGCAGAAAAAAAAGTAAAAACAACAAAATCAGTATCAAGTAATCAAAACGTTAATATAAGAGAAAATACAACAAATGAATTAAATACAGAAATATTAAATAAAATATTAATTTGTCTATATGCGCTAATAGTAATATTAGTAGTTAATACAGCAATAATATTACTAAAAAATAATACAGTAACAAAAGACTCAACAACAGAAGAACAAGAAACAACAGAGTATGATGTTAGTATGTTTACAAAAGTTACTGCTGATAACTTAAAAGAGGCAATTTCAAAGGACGAAGCACAAATAGTATATGTAGGAAGATCAACTTGTGGATACTGTGTAAAATTCTTACCTGTACTACAACAAGCACAAAAAGATTATAAATATACTACTTTATATCTAGATATAACAACAGTTACTACAACTGAACAACAAAATAAGATTTTGGAACTTGATAATGAAGATAAATTTTTAAGTGAAAACTTTGGAGGAACTCCAATGGTTCTACTAGTAAAAGATGGAAAAATAGTAGATACATGGATGGGATATTCTGAATATTCAACATATGCTACATGGCTTGAAAAAAATGGATTTACTAAATAGTAAATCTTTTTTTATTGAAAAATAATAAGAAAATTGATATTATAAGCTTGGTGATAAACGTGAATGGTATAAAAAGAATAGAAAATTTAATATATATAGTTATCTTTCTGTTAATTATAAATATTTTCGCTACTATTATAAAAAACAATAGCGTGCAAACATCTCAAGGAATAAATTTTGACACATCAATGTTTAAAACTATAAATCTAAAGGATTTAGAAAGTTATATAAATGAAGAAAATTATAAAGTATTGGTAATAGGAAAAAATAACTGTGAATATACAATAGAAATGCTGCCAATATTAAGACAGGCCCAAGCTAACTATAATTATGAAACCTTATATGTAGATCAAAATAGTATAACAGAAGATGACAAAAATGTACTACTTAGATATGATGATGAAACAAAATTCATAGAGGAATACATAAATACAACTCCCCTAATAATAGTTTTTAAAGATAATAGAATGGTAGATACTTGGGTTGGTTACCAAGAATATTCAGTATTTGAAAAGTTTTTGACAGGATTAGGAATAGAAAAAAAAGAAAATTAAAAAAAGGTATTGCATAATTTTAAAATTTAATATATAATTAAAAGCGTTCTAGGAAGAACGCGCCTGAGTGGCGAAATTGGTAGACGCACAGGACTTAAAATCCTGCGGGAGTCAAATCCCGTGCCGGTTCAAGTCCGGCCTTAGGCACCATAGAAAATTAACGGACTTTGTCCGTTTTTCTTTTGCAAAAATACTTTTAATAAAAAAAATAAAAAAACTCTTGCCAAACAAAACACAACATGTTATAATTTGTTATGTAATTGCCACAACTGGTGATATTGGAGAAATACCCAAGTTCGGTTGAAGGGACCGGTCTTGAAAACCGGGAGGTCGGAAACGGCGCGGGGGTTCGAATCCCTCTTTCTCCGCCATTTAAATATCGCGGAATAGAGCAGTCTGGTAGCTCGTCGGGCTCATAACCCGAAGGTCGCTGGTTCAAATCCAGTTTCCGCAACCATGGTTCGTTAGTCTAGAGGCCTATGACGTCTGCCTGTCACGCAGAAGACCACGGGTTCGAATCCCGTACGAACCGCCATTTATTTTGGCTTTGTAGCTCAGTCGGTAGAGCAGAGGACTGAAAATCCTCGTGTCGGTGGTTCGATTCCGCCCAAAGCCACCATTTATTTTTGATTAATATTACAATAATTGGTTTGGCAATTGCGCTCGTAGCTCAGCTGGATAGAGCGTTTGGCTACGAACCAAAAGGTCAGGGGTTCGAATCCCTTCGAGCGCACCATATCGGGAAATGGCTCAACTTGGTAGAGCACTTGGTTTGGGACCAAGGGGTTGCAGGTTCAAATCCTGTTTTCCCGACCATTTAGAATTTAACGGATATAATCCGTTTTTTTTATTGCAAAATCAAGTATATTTGGGTAAAATAATAGTATATATTGTTTACATAGCTCAGTTGGAAGAGCATTTCCCTCCGAAGGAAAAGGTCATCAGTTCAAATCTGATTGTAAACACCATTGAAAATTAATCATTGTTTGACAATAAGATAGTGGTGATAGTATGACACAAGAATTAATAGTAAGAATAATTGGTATGATATTAGTACCATTTACAGTAGTTGTATGCTTTATTCCGTTTGTAAAAAAGATAGCATTTCAGATTAATGCAGTAGATACACCAAGAGGTGGAAGGCATATTCATAAAAAGATAACTCCAAAACTAGGAGGATTGGCTATATTTATAGGATTCCTACTAGGATACATGATATTTGGTACTCATAGTGTACTAATGAATGCGGTATTAATAGGAAGTTTCATAATAATATTAACGGGTGTAATCGATGACATAACCGAATTAACAGCTTTGCAACAGTTTATAGGACAAGTAGCAGCAGCGGCGGTATTAGTTTTCTATGGTGGCCTATCCATAAATGAACTAACCGCATTTGGGTTTAGAATAGATTTTGGAATCATATCACCTTTTGTAACTATGTTTTTTATAGTGGGATGCATTAATTGTATTAATTTAATAGATGGGCTCGATGGTTTATCTGGAGGTATTAGTTCTATATACTTTTTAACAACAGGAATAATAGCTGTTATTCAACAAAAATCAGGATTAGACTTCATAATATCATTTATAATGCTCGGTTCAACTCTTGGATTTCTTATATATAACTTTAATCCTGCAAGTATTTTTGCTGGTGACTGTGGATCTAATTTTATGGGATTTATGATTTCTGTAATAGCATTACTTGGATTTAAAAATGTTACATTGACTTCTTTATTTATACCACTTTTAATTATTGCTATTCCAATATTAGATACATTATTCGCAATAATAAGACGAGCTCTTAAACATCAACCATTATTTAAAGGAGATAAATTTCATATTCATCATCAACTACTAAATAGAAATTTATCAGTTAAGACAACAGTTATAATTATATATATAATAGATTCATTGTTCGCATTAGCGTCAATAGTTTATGTATTAAACGATAAATACCTTGGTTATTTTCTATATGGACTATTGTTATTAATAGTAATAACTTTTGTTGCAAAAACAAATGTTGTATTTGATAGTGAAGACATAAAGAAAAAGATAAAAGAAAAAATTAGTAAAAAATCTGAGTAATTCAGATTTTTTTGTATATAAAAAGATAACTATCTCATAATAAAATAGGTGATAATATGGACTTTAATTTAGCGACATTTATGCAAGTAATACCACGAGGCTTAATTTCTTTAATAACATTATTTTTTATTACAAAATTATTAGGAAAAAGACAAGTTTCAGAATTAAGTTTGTTTGATTATGTTATAGGAATATCAATTGGAAATTTTGCTGCAGAAATAACTATCAATACCGACGTTCACTTAGCTAATGGTGTCTTTGCAGTTATATTATTTGGATTAGTTGCTTATATTGTGTCAAAATTGACATTAAAAAGCGTATGGATGCGGAGAATAGTAAATGGTGTACCATCAATTCTTTTTGACAATGGAATGTTTATAACTAAAAATATGAAAAAAAATCATTTTGATGTAAATGATTTATTAGAAGAAGCTAGATTAAATGGTTATTTCAACATAGATGAAATTGAATGTGCAATATTAGAAACGAATGGAAAGGTTAGCTTCCTGCCAAAATCTCAAAACAAGCCAGTAACACAAAAGGATATGAAAATAAAATCAACTAAGAGTTGCTTATATGCAAATGTAATAATAGATGGAAAATATATGATTGATAATTTAAAAGAAATAAAAAAAGATAAAGGTTGGCTCGAATCAAAATTAAAAGCCAAGGGGTATAAATCCATAAAAAATATAGTATTAGCTACAGTAGATAACCAAGACAAGATAATAATTTATGAACAAAAAAACTGTTCAAAAGTGTCAAGTATATTAGAATAATAAACAAACAATGTAAAAAACTGGTATAATCAACATAGGTGATAATATGAAAAGAGAATTTTGCGCATCAGTATTTGTTATAAATCCAGAAAATAAAAAAATATTATTAGTAAAACATCGTCATTTTAATAAGTGGGTCCAACCAGGAGGACATATAGAACATAATGAGGTTCCAGAAGAAACAGCTACAAGAGAAGCATATGAAGAAACAGGTATAAAAGTAAAATTGCTAGGAGAGAGATTTCCAAGAGAAAATGATTATATAAGACCACTTGGAATACAAAAAAACAGAGGCTCACAAGGAGATATACATGTAGATGTCATTTATGCAGCAGTTCCAATTGGAAACATAGAGCCAAATTATGATGATGAAGAAACAGCCAATGTAAAATGGTTTACGAGAGAAGAATTGGAAACATTAAATATGTTTGAAGATATTAAAATAACATATGATTATATAATAGAAAAATTTTTCAAATAAAAAAGCAATCAATGCTTTTCTTTTTTTACAATATCAACAATATAATCTATTAAAAATATCTTTTTCTTTTTAATACTAGAGACTTTAGCAAGTACTAAAGTTTTTTCTCTGTACTTTTTATTATACATTGAATTTTCTAGTAAAGAGCAAACAAATATCCCGTCATTAATAGAGCAATCCTCAATGCGTGCCCATAAAAGTTCACTCTTTTTACCGGTATTTAAAGTCAATTCAACATCGTCTATATAAGTTTCATGTCTAAATTCATCGATATAATCGACTTTTCTAGATTCATTTATTGCTTTCTTTTGATAATAAGAATCAAAATGTTTTTCTAATTGATCAGTATGTTCGATATTTCTAATTATTATCTCATCAACATTATTAACTTTGTATTTTAGTTTATTAGAAAAAACAATAGAACTCTTATTATAAATAATTTCAGGATCAAGAGAATATGATTCATTTTCCTTATTTATAAAACCAGCAATTTTAATTTTTAATCCCTCATTGTGATTTATATAACCATAACCAATTAAAATACCATCTTCTATATTTATTTTAACTTTTTTACATATTTTTTTAATATCTTTTTTTTCTGTGAAAACAAGCCATTTTCTATCAAGATCTCTAAATTTCATCTTTCCTAAAACCATACATCACCATTTTCTAGTTATATACATATTTTCATAATAACATTGTATAACTTTTTTTCTTTACATGCAATAATAAACTATGTTATAATACCTTGAGTTGAAGGAAGTGTAGCTATGAAAAATATAAGAAATATTGCTATTATCGCGCATGTTGACCACGGTAAAACAACAATAGTAGACCAATTGCTAAAACAATCAGGAACATTTAGAGAAAATGAAGAAACAGAAGTAAGAATGATGGATTCTAATGATATTGAAAGAGAAAGAGGAATAACAATTCTTGCTAAAACAACAGCTATCAATTATAAAGACTACAGAATAAATATCCTAGATACACCAGGCCATGCTGATTTTGGTGGAGAAGTAGAACGTATAATGAACATGGTAGATGGAGTTTTATTAGTCGTTGATGCTTATGAAGGCGCTATGCCACAAACAAGATTTGTACTTAAAAAAGCATTAGAAGCAGGAGTAACTCCAATATTAGTTGTAAATAAAATTGATAAAGATACAGCAAGACCAAAAGAAGTAGTAGACGAAGTAATAGATTTGTTTATAGAGTTAGGAGCTGACCTAGAACAATTAGATTTCCCAGTTATTTACATGTCAGCAATAAACGGAACATCTTCATTAGATCCAGATGTATCAACACAAAAAGAAACTATGGATCCAGTATTTGATATGATTATCGATACTATACCAGCACCAAAAGTAGATATAGAAGGTTCATTACAATTTCAACCAGCACTACTAGATTATAATGACTTTGTTGGAAGAATAGGTATTGGTGTTGTTAAAAGAGGAAAAATGAAAGTTAATGAACTAGTTTCTTGTGTTAGAGTAGACGGTTCTATAAAACAATTTAGAATTCAAAAAATGTTTGGTTTCTTAGGATTAAAGAGAATAGAAATAAATGAAGCTGAAGCAGGAGATATAGTTGCAATAGCAGGTTTACCAGATATTTGTGTTGGAGAAACTGTATGCGAAGTTGGAAAAGAAGAGGCATTACCTTTACTACGTATAGATGAGCCAACATTACAAATGACATTTGGAGTAAATACTTCACCTTTTGTAGGAAAAGAAGGAAAAATAATAACAGCTAGAAAAATTGAAGAAAGACTTCTAAAAGAAACAGAAAAAGACGTTTCTTTAAGAGTTGAACCAAATGATAATGAATCATTTATAGTATCAGGTAGAGGAGAACTTCACTTATCAATATTAATTGAAAATATGAGAAGAGAAGGTTTTGAATTACAAGTATCAAAACCAGCAATAATCAAAAAAGAAATAAATGGAGTTGTATGTGAACCATTTGAAGATGTTCAAATAGATGTTCCAGAAGAATATGTGGGATCTGTAATAGAGGCACTAGGTAACCGTGAAGGAACAATGGAAAACATGACTAATCATGAAAATCAAGTTAGATTGATTTACACAATTCCATCAAGAGGATTAATTGGATTTACTACAGAATTTATGACTTTAACAAAAGGATACGGTATTTTAAACCATACATTTAAGGAATATAGAAAAATGGCTGGGGCAACAGTTGGAGAAAGAAAACTTGGAGTTTTAGTTTCAATGGAAAACGGAAAAGCTACAGCTTATGCTTTAGGTCAATTAGAAGATCGTGGAATTATGTTTATAGAGCCAACAGCTGATGTTTATGAAGGAATGATAGTTGGTGAACATTCACATGAAAATGATTTAGCTGTAAATGTTGTTAAAGGTAAAAATTTAACAAATACAAGAAGCTCAAGTAAAGATCATACAGTAGTTTTAAAAAGACCAAGACAAATGAGCTTGGAATATTGCTTAGATTATATTAATAGTGATGAATTAGTAGAAGTTACACCATTAAGTTTCAGATTACGTAAAAGAATATTAAATACACAAGAAAGAAAGAAATTTGATAGTAAAAAATAAAATATCTCATATGAGATATTTTATTTTTCGAAGAATTTACTTATTTCAACATTTAAAGAATCGGCAATCTTCTCTAATGTGTCAATTGATATAGATTGATAAGTAGTAGACTCTAATTTTGCTATAAAACTATCACTTAAAAAGTTTATTTCAGCAAGTTCTCTTTGAGTAATTCCTTTTTGTTTTCGATATTTTTTAATATTTTGACCAATAATATTGTAAATATTAATTTTTTGTTCCATACTACCACCAATTTAATTTTCTCATGTTCTCAAAAATATAATTATAGACAATTAGTCTATATATAGTATGACAAAATAAATAAAATCAATACATTTATGATATAATAAAGAAGGTGTTTTTATGAGAGCAGATAAGATAACATTTAGTTATGGAACAGAACAAATATATGATAATGCAGAATTTTACTTAAATGAAAAAGAGAAGACTGGAATAGTAGGAGTAAATGGAGCCGGGAAAACAACTTTATTTAATGTACTATTAAAAAACATTGAATTAGATAGTGGCAAGATAACATGGGATGATAAAAAGAAAATAGGTTATTTACCACAAGAAGTCACATACGAACAAGAAGAAACTGTCTTTGAATATTTATTAGAAGCAAGACCAATAAAAAAGCTAGAACAAGATCAAGTAAGAATCTATGAGAAGATAGCGCAAGATCCAAATAACAAAAGAAATTATAAAGAATTGGAGAAAATTGAGAATCTACTAAATTATTATGAACAATACAAAGCAGAAAATGTATTATTCGAAATGATTGAAAATATGAAAATCGATTCAAACATGCTAGATATGAAAATGAAAGATTTATCAGGTGGTCAAAAGTCAAAGATCGCATTTTTACATCTTTTATATTCAAAACCAGATACTCTATTATTAGATGAACCCACAAATCATCTAGATAAAGATACCAGAGAATACATTACAAAGTATTTAAAAATGTATAAAGGAATGATTTTAGTAATATCACATGATATAAAATTTCTAAATAGTATTGTTGATAATATATTATTTTTAGATAAAACGACTCATAAGGCAAAAGTATATAAAGGAGACTATACTTCATTCTTAAAACAAAGAGAAGAAGAAAAAAAGCAAAAAGAAAGAGAGATAGAAAAACAAGAGCAAACAGAAGAAAAATTAAGAGAATTGGTATTAAAATATTCAAATTCATCTGGAAAAAGAAAACGAATGGCAGAATCAAGAGAAAAAGCATTAAAAAAATTAGAAGCAAATAAGATCGAAAGAGATATAACCTATAAGACAGTTAAATTAAACTTAAAGCCAGAAAGAGAAATATCAAAAATACCAGTTAAAGTTAATAATATAGATTTTTCATATGAACAAGATAAGAAAATAATAAATAACTTGTCATTTACAATAGGTAAAAATGAAAGATTTTTAATAGTTGGAGAAAATGGAGTTGGTAAATCAACACTATTAAAGTTATTGGTAGGTAAATTAAAACCAAATAATGGAAATATATGGTATGGATCAAAAACGGATATAGCATATTACGCCCAAGAGCAAGAAAACCTAGAACCAGGTAAAACAATTTTAGAAAATATAGACACAAAAGGATATTCAGAAAAAGAATTAAGAACATTACTTGGAAACTTCCTATTCTTTAAAGACGAAGTATTTAAAAAAGTTGAAGTATTATCTCCAGGTGAGAAGGCTAGAGTCTCATTAGCAAAAGTTTTATTAAAAAAAGCTAATTTAATTTTACTAGATGAGCCAACAAATCACCTAGATCCAGAAACACAAAGAATAATAGGAGAGAACTTTAAAAACTATGAAGGAACAATAATAATGGTCAGTCATAATCCTGATTTTGTAGAAAGTATAGGAATAGACAGAATGCTTATATTACCAAAAGGAAAAATAACAAATTATACAAAAGAAAGATTACTAGAAAATAGCAGTAAAAAAGATTTGTAAAACTAAGTGATTTATAATATAATAAAAAACATTGGTGATGTTATGGAAGCAAAAGAATTAACAGAAGAAATTAAAACTTTACAAAAAGGAGATATTCTATTTGTAATAGGAGAAAACAGTATAGGAAAGACAACTTTATTTAGCAAAGTAGATAAAAACATTATTTGTAAAGAATTAAATAAAAATACTGCTGTAAAAAATCTTATAAAAAATGATGAAATAATCAAAGAATTTAATATAGAAGATTTACTGGAAAGAAAAATTAATACTCTATCAACAGGAGAAAAGACACTAATAACAATATTATCAAATCTAGAAAATGAGATTTTAATAGTCGATGACATATTGAAAAACTTAGATAGTAAAACAAAAGAAAAACTACTAAAGAAAATAAAAAGGTTAAGAAAAGATAAAATAACTATTTTTTTAACAACAACATCAGATGACATACTTTTTGGAAATAAAACATTGATAATGTCAAAAGAAAAGTATTTACTACTAGATACAAAGAAAATATTAGAAGAAAAGAATTTTAAAGAAGCAAATATCACATTACCATTTGTAATAGATTTATCAAAGAAACTGTCCTATTATGGATTAGTAAATAAAAATTATTATGAAATAGATAAGTTGGTGAATGACTTATGGAAATAAATAATTTAAGCTATACATATAAAAATACTGATAAAGAAGTATTAAAAGATATTACATGTAAAATAAAACAAGGAGAAATAACATGTATAATAGGTAAAAACGGTAGTGGAAAAACAACTTTTTTAGAACTGTTAGCAAATTTAAGAATACCAACCGAAGGAGAAATTAAGTATCAAAAATATAGTATAAATAAAGATAGTAGTTTATTAGGACATGATTTTTGGTTTGAAGTATCATACTGTTCTATCAGCAATGATAATCTATTAAATACATCCATAAGAGACAATTTTATGTTGAGACTAAAGCAATTTAATTATAATGCATCAAAGATAAAAGAAAGAGTAATAAATTCATTAAAAATGTTAGAATTGGATGAATCATATTTAGAAAAGAATGTAAAAGACTTATCACATGGAGAAAAACTAAAAATTCAAATAGCATATTCGTTACTTCAAAATCCTAAAGTACTTTTAATTAACAATCCAACAGTATCACTAGATGAAAAAGGAACAAAAAATTTAATAAGAATTATTAAATTATTAAAAAGAAGATACAATAAAACAATTGTTATCGCAACAAATGATATGGAATTTGTAAATAAAATAGCAGACAGAGTAATTCTATTAGATAAAACAAAAATAGTATTAGATGATGGTAAATACGAAGTATTTAAGCAAGAAGATAAAATAAAAAAATTAAACATTCTTCCTCCAAAAACAATTGCTTTTTCAAATAAAGTATTAAAAGAAAAGAACATAAAAATAGGATATAGAGATGAAATAAATGATTTAATAAAAGATATTTATAGATATGTTAAGTAGGTGAACTATGAGATATTTAATGACTTTTTCATATGATGGAACTAACTTTAGTGGATATCAAATTCAAAACAATAAAAGGACAATAGAAGAAGAAATAGAAAAACAACTAACAAAAATAAATCATAATGAAAATATAAGAATTATCGCATCAGGAAGAACAGATGCACATGTACATGCGTTGAGTCAAAAGGCCCATTTTGATATGGATAATATATCAGAATATGATCTGAAGTTAAAATTAAATAAAATGCTTCCTCAAGACATATACATAAAAAATATAGAAAAAGTAGATAAAAACTTTCATGCTAGATATAACTCTAAGGAGAAAGAATATATTTATAAAATCAATTTAGGTGAATATAATCCTTTAGAAGTTAATTATGTGTATCAATATAATAAAGATTTGAACATAAAAAATATGATTGAAGTATCAGAAATATTGAAAGGCACACATGATTTTACTTCATTCACAGCTTCATCAGGAAAAAAGGAAAATATGGTAAGAACAATAACAAATATAACATTTAATATGGAAAATAATGTATTAATAATATCATTTAAAGGTAATGGTTTTTTAAGATACCAAGTAAGAAATATGGTAAGTATATTAGTAGAAGCAGGAGAAAATAAAAAAACAAAAGAAGAAGTTAAAGAAATATTAGATTCAAAAGATAGAAAAAATGCTTCAAAAACATTTTCTCCAGTTGGTCTGTACCTAAAAGAAGTTAAATATTTGTAAATAAATTCAAGAATAAGTTATTTTTCTTGACTTTTTGTATTCTTTTTAATATAATTTTAATTGGTACATTTTTAATTATCCCATATATAGTTATTGCTGGGAACAATAACTAGAATCTATTTTAGAAGGGAAATGAGTTATGAAAGATACATATATGCCAACAAAAGCAACTATCGAACGTAATTGGTATGTAATTGACGCTGAAGGTGAAAATCTTGGACGTTTAGCTGTTAAAGCAGCAAATATCTTGAGAGGAAAACATAAGCCAACTTATACACCAAATATGGACTGTGGAGATTACGTTATAGTAATTAATGCATCAAAAATCAATTTAACTGGAAACAAATTAGAAGATAAAATCTATTATGATCACAGTGGATACACTGGAGGATTAAGAGAAAGAACAGCTAAAGTTATGAAAGAATCATATCCAGAAGAAATGATCGAAAGAGCAGTTAAAGGTATGCTTCCAAAAGGAAGACTTGGACGTCAAATGTACAAAAAATTATTTGTTTATGCAGGTAGTGAACATCCACATCAAGCTCAACAACCTGTTGAGATGAAAGTTAAATAAGGAGGGTTTTAAATGGCTAACAATAAAGTTTATACCGGAACAGGTAGAAGAAAATCATCTATCGCACAAGTAAAAATGGTTCCTGGAAAAGGAAAAATAACTGTAAATGGTAGAGATGTAAATGAATTCTTTCCATACGAAACAAACGTTATGGATTTAAAACAACCTTTAGTAGCTACAGATACTGTTGAAACATTTGATATTGACGTAAAAGTAAACGGTGGTGGGTTCACTGGTCAAACTGGTGCTATCCGTCTTGGAATAACAAGAGCTTTATTAGATTATGATAAAGATAATGATCCAACAAGCGAAACAAGCTTTAGAAAAATTCTAAAGAGAGCTGGATTTGTTACTAGAGATGCAAGAATTAAAGAACGTAAGAAACCAGGTTTAAAAGCTGCACGTCGTGCTCCACAATTTTCAAAAAGATAGTATGTATCAAAAAGCCATTTATTTGGCTTTTTTTCATCTACAAGTAATTTAATAAAAATAATATGTTATAATAAAAAAGAAATTATATAAAGTTTGGAGAGAAATATGAAAATAAGTAACGAATGGAAAGATTATATTTGCCTAGATGCAGGTGATGGAGAAAAACTGGAGTCTTGGAATGGAATAATTTTAAGAAGACCAGATCCACAAGCAATATGGAAAGTTGAAAAAAACAACATGTGGAAAAATGTAGACGGACATTATCATAGAAGTACTACAGGTGGAGGTTCATGGGAATATAAGAAAAACATAAAAGAATCTTGGACAGTAAGCTATAAAGATCTAGTTTTTAAAATAGCCCCAACACCATTTAAACATACAGGATTATTTCCAGAACAAGCAATTAACTGGGATTATATGATAGATAAAATAAGAAAATCAAATGGAGATGTAAAAGTATTAAATCTTTTCGCCTATACAGGAGGGGCAACAATGGCATGTTCATATGCTGGAGCAGAAGAAGTAGTTCATGTTGATTCCTCAAAAGGAATGATAGAATGGGCTAAAGAAAACATGAGATTATCAAATTTAGAAAATAACCATATCAGATTTATTCAAGATGACTGTTTGAAATTTGTGGAAAGAGAAAAAAGAAGAGGAAGAAAATACGATTGTATAATCATGGATCCACCATCATACGGGAGAGGGCCAAATGGAGAAGTATGGAAATTTGAAGATAGCGTATATAAACTTATAGATGCGTGTATGGATATATTAAGTGATGACCCACTATTTTTTACAGTAAATTCATATACAACAGGAATATCTCCAATAGTTCTAGACAATATCTTAACAACAACTATATTAAAGAAATACCCAAATGGAGTAGTAGAAGCAGGAGAAGTTGGACTTCCTATAAAAAGAGATAATTTAATACTACCATGTGGTATATATGGTAGATGGGAAAAAAATAACAATACCGACAATTAGTAATAAATAATAAAAATGAAAAAGAAACATATAGTTAAATAGGTGATAATATGTCAAAAAAACTATATATTTCTTTTTTTATTGTATTAATAATTTTTCAATTCATAGTAATAAAATCATTTAAAGCTTTAGAAAAAAATGATTTTCCACTATTAGGTATAACTATTTATTTAGATCCAGGTCATGGTGGAATTGATAGTGGTACAACATATAAAGATATATACGAAAAAGATATTAATTTATCAATATCAAAAAAAATAAGAACCTATTTAGAAAAGGAAGGCGCAACAGTATATTTAACTCGAGATGGAGATTACGATATATCGGTACCAGGATCAACCAATAAAAAAAGAAGCGATCTAACAAAAAGAAGCGAATTAATAAATAGGTCAAAATGTAATTTATTTATATCAATTCACCAAAATTCAGATACATCATCAACATGGAGAGGGCCACAAGTATTTTATACACATGATTACAATAAAAAAATAGCAGAATTATTTCAAGAAGAAATGAATAAGAAATTAAAAGGTGATAGAAAAGCTAAAGAAGTAAATTCGTTATTTTTACTTAATAAAATTAATGTTAAAGGAATACTCTTAGAAACAGGTTTCTTAAGTAATAGTCAGGATAGATATTTATTAAGACAAGAAGAATATCAAAATAAAATAGCATTTGTTGTAACTAACACGGTAAAAAAGATATTTAATTAAAATAAAAGTGAAGCTTATGTGAAATTTGATAAAATTTATATAAAGTGTGGTATAATTACTTTGATGATAAGGAGAGATCTCTATGTCAAAGAAGGTATTTAGAAGTTTAGACGAGCAAATTGAAATTTTAAAGTCTAAAGGTTTAGTAATAGAAGATGAGCAATTAGCAAAAGAAATATTATTTCGCGAAAATTACTTTTTTATAAGTGGATATCGCCACTTATTCATGCGTTCGTTTCATGATAGACAGTTTATAGAAGGAACAACATTTGATGAACTATATACAACATTTTTATTTGATAGAAAAATAAGAAATATAATGTTTCAGTATATATTAGTTGTTGAAAACAATGTTAAATCAATAGTTAGTTATCAACTATCAAAAAAATATGGTATAAAAGAGAAAGACTATTTAAATCCAAAAAACTTTACTCAAGATAGATTAAAGCAAAGACAAGTTCACGATATAATAGAAAAAATGAAAAGACAAATCAGAGTTAATGGTAGACAACACACAGCAACAATGCACTACATAGATAATTATGGTTATATACCATTATGGATATTAGTTAAAGTCTTATCATTTGGAATATTATCAGAATTTTATAACATATTAAAAAGTGAAGATGCACTAGCTATAGCTGATATATACAACATAGAAATAGAAGAGATGAGTATATATTTATCAATACTTGCAAATTTTAGAAATTTATGTGCTCATGAAGACATTTTATATGATCATAGAACACAAAGAGAAATTCCAGATACAAAATATCATCATTTTTTAAATATAGAAATGACAGATGATCATTATAATTATGGGAAAAATGATTTGTTTGCCGTTATCATTATAATGAAAAGAATGCTAACAAAAGATGAATTTAATGACTTTTTATTCCAAATAGGATATGAAATAGATATTCTAGAAAGTTCTATAAAAAGTGTCCCAGCATCACTTATCTTAAACAAAATAGGATTTCCTGATAACTGGAGACAAATAACAGAAATAGATTAGGAGGAAATATGAAGGATAAGAAAAAAATAGTAATCATTATAATAATATTAATTCTAATACTAACAGGATATTATGTTTACAAAAAAGACTTGTTAAGTAAACTCTTTAAAGAAAAAGTAACAACAGTAACAAATAAAGAAGTTACAGTAACAGATAAAGGAATAGCAGACGCAGTAGACAAGCTATATGATGCTACTGTAATAGTTGAAGTCGGAAACAATAGCGATCAAATATCAGGATGGGGAAGTGGTTTTGTATATAAGACAGACTCAAAATACGGGTACATATTAACAAACCATCATGTCATTGAAGATGCGAGATATATAAAAGTAGTAAGTACAAATGAAAAAGAAGTAGAAGGAACACTTATAGGAAGCGATAAATATATGGATGTTGCAGTAGTAAGGGTTCCATTAGATAGTGTACAAAAGGTCGCATCAATTGGAAAAAGTGAGGATTTAAGACTTGGAGATACTGTATTTACAGTTGGAACACCAGTAAGTACAAACTATTCATTTACAGTAACAAGAGGAATATTAAGTGGTAAAAACAGATTATGTGAAATGTCATCTTCAAATAATCAGTTATATCAATATAGTCAAGAATCTTGGTATATAAATTTACTTCAAATAGATGCATCAATAAATGGAGGTAATTCAGGAGGCCCATTAGCTAACTCAAATGGAGAAGTAGTAGGTATTACAAATAGTAAATTAACAAGCTATTATTCTAGCTCTACAATTGAAAATATGGCTTTTGCAATTCCAATAGAAGATGCAATAAATGTAGCAGAACAATTATTGGAAGATGGAGAAGTAACAAGACCATTACTTGGCGTTTCAACAGCAGAAGTTGATGCTGCTGTATCTGCTGGATTAATATCAAATTCTAATTCTAAGGGAGCAGTAGTTGTAAAAGTAGCTGACGATTCAGTCGCAGATAAAGCTGGATTAGAAGAAGGGGATATTATCTTAAAATTAGGAGACTATGAAGTAACTAATACTAAGTATTTAAAATATTATTTATATCGTTATAATGTTGGTGAAACTGTTAAAATAACATACCAAAGAAATGGTAAATCAAAAACAGTAGACGTAAAATTAACAGATGAAGCAAAATAAGATGGATAACATCTTATTTTTTGTTCCTAAATATAAAGAATAATCATAAAATTTTATGAGGAGTGATAAAATTGACGAAAATTGTAATAGATCCAGGTCATGGTGGTAGTGACAACGGAGCAAGTGGTAATGGGATTATTGAAAAAAATCTAACATTAGATATATCAAAATATATGTATGATCAGTTTGATAAGTTAGGTATTCCAGTAAGTATAACAAGGACAACAGATGAAACATTGACCCCAACAGAAAGAGTAGAAAGAATACTAGCGCCATATGGAAATAGTTCCGATGTGATTATAATATCAAATCACATAAATGCCGGAGGTGGTGATGGTGCAGAAGTAATATATGCATTAAGAAATAATGGCACATTAGCTAATAAAGTTTTAGAAGAAATTCGTCTGGCAGGTCAAAATGTAAGAAAAGCATACCAAAGGAGATTACCAAGTGATACATCAAAAGACTATTATTTCATACACAGAAATACAGGAATTACAGAACCAATAATAGTAGAATATGGTTTTTTGGATAGTACATCAGATGATGTCAGCCAATTAAAGAATAATTGGAGAGATTATGTAGATGCTGTTGTAAGAGGAGTTGCAGATTACACAGGGGTTGCCTATGATCAAGATGTAGAAGGAATATATGTAGTAAAAAGTGGAGATACGTTATACTCAATAGCTAGAAAATACAACACAACAGTAGATGAAATAAAAAGATTAAATGATTTGACTTCAAACACATTAACAATAGGAACAAAGCTTATAGTTCCAACAGAAAAAGAAGATGAATCAAAAGGAACTTATGTGGTTAAAGCAGGAGATACATTATATAAAATAGCAAATGCTAACAACGTAACAGTAGCGGACATAATAAATGCTAATAATTTAACAAGTAATGTACTAAGTATAGGTCAAAAACTAATAATTCCATCAAAAAATCAAAATGTGCCAGATTCAAATTACATAAACCATACAGTAATAAAAGGAGATAATTTATATTCAATAGCTAGAAAGTATAACACAACAGTCCAAGAATTAATGAATATAAATAATCTAAAAAGCAATTTACTAAGTATAGGTCAAGTAATTAAAGTTCCAAAAACAACAAGCGATTCAAATACATCAAACAATGTTTACACAGTAAAATCCGGGGATACACTTTACAGTATAGCCCGTAAATTTGGAAAAACAGTATCTGATATACAGAAAAATAATAATCTGTCTACAACAACACTATCAATAGGTCAAGAATTAATAATATAATTTAATAAAATATAAAAAGCCAAGAATAAGTTTCTTGACTTTTATTTTTTAATGTATTTCTGGACAGACACCGACATCTGGTTCATAAAAACAATGATTTTTATACCTTCCTGTATTTCTCTGATTCCACCAAGTGCTTTTACATGCATCATTCCCACTAGGTGCATAAAACCACAAAGCATTTGTTGCAGGATAATAATATTCTCCATTTAAAATTCTGTCAGCTAATTCACGCTCTTTAGTTGTAGGGTTAGAAAAAAACAAAGAACTATTAGTACCAGAGAATCCACCAGGATTTTGATAAACAACATCAGAAATAGTTCTGATATCTTTAAAAGTTAAACAAGATGCCAAAGCTCTATTTAGTATTACATTGCCAACCATAAGCATCCCTAGATTTCCTTCCCCAAGAGCCTCAGCTCTCATAAGTCTGGCAAGCAAATCTTTTTCTTTTGAAGTGTACTTTATTATACCCATATAATCACCTATTTAATTATATTCATTCAATATCCTTCGTTGACAGCTTTATTAGATTATAGTATAATTTGATTATAAAATAGGAGGGATATGATGAATAAAAAGGGTTATACTCTAATTGAATTGTTAGCAGTATTATCAGTAATGGCTATCATTCTTTTAATTGCTATTCCTTCTATAACTAAACAACTGTCAGATATAGAAGAAAATAAGTATACACAGTTTAAACAAAATGTTTATCTAGCTGCAGAATCATATATAAACGCATATCCAACAAATTATGAAGTGTTAAAAATGGATGGTGGTACAGCTTGTATAAATATAGCAAGTCTAATAGAAGATGGATGGATAAAAAGTTCATTTTCAAATCCAAAAACAAATAAAGCTATATCTTTAAAAAGCTCAGTAAAGGTTACAAATAATTCCGGAGAATATATTTATAGATATTATCCAGATAAATTATGTTAAATAAAAGGTTTTAAACCTTTTTTTCTTTTTTAATAGTATAATAAAGTAGGTGATTAAATGAATAAGAAAGTTGTAGTACTAGGTGGTGGGACAGGAATGTCGACCCTACTTAGAGGTTTAAAGAAATTTCCAGTTGATATAACAGCTATAGTATCAGTATGTGATGATGGAAGTAGTACAGGATTACTTAGAGAAGAATTTAATATAATAGCTGTAGGAGATATAAGAAAAGTTATAATTGCGCTTTCAGAAACAGAACCGCTTTTTGAAAGATTATTAAATTATAGATTTTCTAAAGAAAGCACATTGAATGGGCATCCTGTAGGAAATCTTCTTTTAACAGCCTTATCAGATATAAGTGGAAATATGTCAGAGGGAATTGAAACAATAGGAAAAGTATTAAAGCTTAAAGGAAAAGTTTTACCATTAACTGATGATAGAGTTACACTTATGGCAAAGATGAAGGATGGAGAAATTGTTGAAGGAGAACACAATATAACTGATTGTGAAAAAGTAATAGAAAAAGTATTTTATAAAGAAAATCCCAAAATAAATGATAAAGCATTACAAGCAATAGAAGAAGCTGATTTGATAATACTAAGTATGGGTAGCTTGTATACAAGTGTTATACCGAATTTACTGTCAGAAGAAATATTGAATAAGCTAGATGAAAGTAAAGCTAAGATAATGTATGTATGCAATATGATGACACAACCTGGAGAAACAGATCACTTTAAAGTAAGCGATCATATAAATGTATTAAATAAATATCTTGGAAAAAAGAAAATAAGTGTCGTTTTAACTAATAAAGGAAGAATAAAAGAAGATATCTTAAAAGAATATGAGATAAAGGAACAAAAAGATCAAGTAGAACTAGATAGAAAAAATATTAAAAATGTTAAGATAATTGCTTCAAATTATGTTACAATAGAAAACAATGTAATTAGACACGACGCCGACAAAGTTTCTCTAGACATATTTAGCTATTTACTATAAGGAGGTAATAAAATGTCATTTACAAGTGAAGTTAAAAATGAAGTAAGTAAATTAGATACAATGACATTAGAAAATGTTACCGAATTATCTGCAATATGTAGAAATATAGGAAATGTCACAAAGACTTCTTTAAAAATAACAACAGAAAATGCTGCAGTAGCAAGAAGAATATTCAACTTAATTAAAGAAACATATTTTGTTACTTGTAAGACAACAGTCAGAAGAGGATATAATTTTACTAAAAACTATATTTATATATTGGAAATACACTCTAAACAAAAAGAAATAATAGAAGATCTAAACTTAAAAAATAACATTCCAGAAGAGTATATGTACGCAGATGAATCTCTTAAAAGAGCATACCTAAGAGGTGTATTCTTAAGTTGTGGAAGTATAAATGACCCTAAAAAATCAAGATATCATTTAGAATTTTTAGTAGACAACCTTGAATATGCAAATTTCGTATCAAATATGTTAAACGAATTTTATTTAAACAGTAAAGTAATACGCAGACAAAATAAATATATGATATATATGAAAGAAGCAGAAAAAATAGGAGATTTTTTAAGAATACTAGAAACAAAAAACGCATTATTCTATTATGAAGATATGAGAATATATAGAGATCATAAAAATATGACAAATAGATTAAATAATTGTGAACAAGCAAATGTAGATAAAATGATTTCAACAGCTTCATCACAAGTAAACGACATACTTTATCTACAAAAAAGATGTGCATTTGAATTACTAGATGAAAAGGTAAGAGAAGTGGCTGAATATAGATTGAAATATAAAGAAGCCTCACTTTTAGAATTAAGTGAAATAATAAGCCTAGAAACAGAACATAAAATTACAAAGTCAGGTGTATACCATAGAATGGAAAAAATAAAAGAATTAGCTTCTAAAATAAGAGAAAAAGAGGACAACTTGAGGAAATTTTAGTATAATAAAAAAGAGGTGGACTTATGAGAGTAATATTTTTAAAAGACGTAAAAGGTCAAGGTAAAAAAGATGAAATAAAAGAAGTAAAAGATGGTTATGCAATGAACTTTTTGATAAAAAAAGGATATGCAACCAAAGCAGATGAAACAGGATTAAAAAACTTATCAAGAGAACAAGAAACAAGAAAACTAGAAGAATCTCTACTAGTTAAAGATATGGAATCATTAAAGGGTAAGATTGAAAAAGTAACATTAACATTCAAAGTAAAAACAGGAAAAGAAGAAAGAATGTTTGGACAAATATCAGTAAAACAAATCAAAGAAGAATTACAAAAAAAAGGCTTTAATATAGATAAGACAAAGATAAAGCTAGATCATCCTATAATGAGTTTAGGATGCCATGAAATAGATATAAATTTACATAAAGAGGTAGTTGCAAAACTAAAAATACAAGTAAAAGGTGCGTGATAATATGAATAAAGAAATGCCAAATGACATAGCAGCAGAACAAGCAGTATTAGGTTCAATGTTTATGTCAAAAAAAGCATGCGAAAAGGTAATAGAAAGACTAAATCCGGATGCTTTCTATCTAGATAAACATGCTAAAATATTTAAGGCAATCGCATCTTTAAAAGAAGCAGGAAGTCCAATCGACATAACAATAGTAACTAATGAACTAGAAAAAAGAAAAGAATTATCAAGTGTAGGTGGAGTAGAATATTTAAGTGACATAGTAATGATCGTTCCATCAGCAGCAAATGTAGAAGAATATATAAAAATAGTAGAAGAAAAATCAATTAGAAGAAGACTTATAGAAGCAGCTTTATCAATAGAAACAGATAGTTATAACTGGAATGACACATTAGATGAACTATTAGATAGATCTGAAAAAAATTTAATGAATATTTCAAAAGCTAGAAGTGGTTCAGAATTTCAAGCAATATCAGATGTATTATATAGAGCCCAACTAAATCTAGAGAAACTATCACAAGTAAAAGGAGAAATAACAGGATTACCAACAGGTTTTTATGACATAGATAAGATAACATCAGGTTTACATGAAAATGAATTGATCATTATAGCTGCTCGTCCAGCCATGGGAAAAACAGCATTTGCTTTAAACATTGCAACAAACATAGCAATGAATACAAAAAAAACAGTTGCATTATTTAACCTTGAAATGGGTGCAGAACAATTAGCAACTCGTATGTTAGCATCAGTTGGACAAATTGAAGGTATGAGATTATCTTCTGGTAAACTAGAACATAATGACTGGAAGAGAGTAAATGAAGCTATATCTAGATTGGCAGATACAAGTATTTTTATTGATGATACTCCAGGTATTTCTATAGGTGAAATAAGAGCAAAATGTAGAAGATTAGCAAGTGAAGAAGATTTGGGAATAATAATAATTGACTACTTACAATTGATTAGTGGTTCTGAAAAAACACAAAATAATAGACAATTAGAAATATCAGAGATATCAAGATCACTTAAAACTCTAGCAATGGAACTTAGAATTCCTATCATTGCCTTAGCGCAATTATCTCGTAGTGTTGAATCAAGAGATGACAAAAGACCTATTCTAAGTGACTTAAGAGAGTCAGGATCAATCGAACAAGATGCCGATATAGTTGCATTCTTATATCGTGATGATTATTATAACAAAGACACTGCAATAGATGAATCAACAAGTAAAAGTGAATTTATTATAAGAAAACATCGTAGTGGTCCAACAGGAACAATAGATTTGATATTCAAAAGAAATACATCAACTTTTTTAAATTTCATAAATAAAGAAGAAGTGTAATGAAAGTATCAGTTTTAGCGAGTGGTTCTAAAGGAAATTCAACTTATATTAGTACAAAAGATTTAGATTTGCTAATAGACCTTGGGCCAACATGTCTTTATATAGAAAATAAATTGAAAGAGTTAGATGTAGAACCAAAGAACATAAAAGCAGTTTTAATAACCCATACTCATTCTGACCATACAAAAGGATTAAGAGTTTTCTATAAAAAATACAATCCAAAAATTTATTTAACTAAGAAGATGTATGATGATTTAAGTATGGAATTTGAAATAACCAATTACTGTCTAATTGAAAAAGATTTTAATATAGAAAATACTCATATAAAAGTAGTTAAAACATCTCATGATGCAAGTGATTCAAATGCATACGTTGTAGAAGAAGATAATAAATCGGTAGTTTATATAACAGATACTGGGTTTATTAACCAGAAATTTTTTAATGTTTTAAAAAATAGAAATGTTTATATAATGGAAAGTAACCACGATATAGAGATGCTTTTAAATGGAAGATATCCTTATCATTTAAAACAAAGAGTTCTAAGTGATAGGGGCCATTTATCAAATATAGACTCAGCTCATTATTTAAAAGAATTTATAGGAAAAGATACAAAAAAAATCTTTTTAGCCCATTTAAGTGAAGAAAATAATACTTATGAAAAAGCTATTAATACATTAAAAGGAGTATTAGAAGAACATGATATAAAATTTGATGATATTGAAATAGCAAAACAAAATGAAAAGACGGAGTTAATTAACTTATGAAAATAATATGTATTGGAAAAGTTAAAGAAGAATATTTTAAAAATGGAATAAAAGAATATCAAACAAGATTGTCAAAATATACAAAACTAGATATTATTGAACTAAATGATTATGCCTTAACTCCTTCTTTAAATAAGCAAAAAGAAGGAGAAGAAATATTAAAAAATATAAAAGAAAAAGATTATGTAATAACCTTAGAAATAAATGGTAAAAAATATAATTCAAAAGATCTATCAGATAGAATAAATAAAATTCAAATTATAAATAGTAATATAGTATTTGTAATAGGTGGATCAGACGGACTATCTGATGAGGTTAAGAAAAGAAGTAATGAAGCTATATCTTTTTCAGATTTAACATTTCCTCATCAATTATTCAGAGTAATGCTATTAGAACAAATATACAGGTCATATAAAATTTTAAATAATGAATCATATCATAAATAGTTATGAACATAAACAGTGTAAAAAACTGTTTTTTTTAATAAAAAGATGTAGAAAAATATCTACATCTTAATAGAGTTAATAGCTTCTTTAATTAAATCAATAGAATTTTGTAATCTTCTTTCTTCATCTTTATTTAAATTGACATAAATTTTATGAGATACACCATTTTTATTTATAACAGAAGGAAGACTAACATAGACATCATTATCTTTATCATAAGTAGAAACAGTTAAAATAGTATTTTCGTCATTTAAAATAGCGTTAGTAATTCTAACTAGACACATACCAATACCATAATAAGTTGCGCCTTTTTTATTTATTATTTCATAAGCAGCGTTTCTAACATCATTTTCTAAAGAATTAAGTTCATCATCATTTAGAAACATACTTATATTTTGAAGTCCTATATTAGCATTACTCCAAGGAATAAATTCAGAGTCTCCGTGTTCTCCCATAACATATGCATGAACATTTTTAGGGTTGATTTTTAATTTATCACCAATCATAAAGCGTAATCTAGCAGTATCTAGACTAGTACCACTACCAATAACTCTACTAGAATCAATATTAGCATATTTCCATGTAATGTAAGTCATAACATCAAGAGGGTTGGTGGCAATTAAAAATACACCTTTAAATCCATTAGCCATAACATTATCAATAATACCTTTGAAAATAGCACTATTTTTATTAATTAAATCCATTCTAGTTTCACCAGGTTTTTGATTAGCACCTGCTGCAATACAAACCAAAGATGCGTCTTTACAATCTTCATAAGTTCCACTTTTAATTTTCATTTTATTAGGACCGACAGCTAAGCAATGATTTAAATCCATTACTTCACCTTCAACTCTATCCATATTTAGATCAATAAGTGCAAGTTCATTTACACTATTTTTTTGGTTAAGCAAAGCATAAGCATAACTCATACCAACATTACCGCAACCGATAATAACTACTTTATTCATATAATCACCTAATAATATTATAACTATTTTTTATTTCTTTTTTTACAAAATATACAAAACTTTACATTTTTTCTTTTTTACAAGCTGCATATGGTTTCTTTTCGTCGGTACGACATATCAAATAATCAACAGATGTGTGATAATAGTCAGCAAGCTTACATAAAATTTCAATAGGAATACCTCGTTTTCCAATTTCATAATATGAGTAAGTAACTTGTGAAATATATAAAATTTCACTTATTTTTTTTTGACTTAAATCATTATCTTCCCTTAAATCTTTCAATCTTAATCTCATAAAAATCACCTGTTATTAATTTTAATTAAAACAATATGTTTTATTGACTTTTAAAACAGAGTGTTTTATAATTGAATTAAATTAAAACAATACGTTTTAATAATAGGGACAATTAATACATTATTATGAGAGAAGGATATGATATGAAAAATGTTAGCAATAACGTTGTTTTTCGTTAAGCCAACAGTGCAATATCTAATTGCACTGTTTTTGTCATATTCTCACTTAACTAATAATTAGCTGAGGGAGGAATTATATGAAAAAGGGTAAAAAAGGATTTGTAGTAAGTGCGGTATTGTACCCATTACTAGTATTGTTTCTAGCGATAATCATGGGATTACTTTCCATGACAGATACAAGAAAAAGAATATTAGATAAAATGAAGTTAGAAATAACAGATAATATATTTGATGATGCAGCATGCTCATGCGATACAATACTAGCAAAATTAAACTATATTATCGCAAATGGAACTGGAGGATCTGGTGGAGACACAGGATCATATGCATATAACAAATTAACACTAAATGTAAAAACATATGAAGCATATAGTGACTTTCCGGTAGTAGGAAACATAATAGGAGATATCGCAGTATTGTCAACAACCCCAATAAAAAACTATTATGTATCAACAAGTGTACCAAAAAGTCCACAAGAAGGAACAGTATGGATAGTACAAGATAATACAAGTAATTATTATGTAACATCAGATTGGAATAGGATTGGTATAAGTTATGTAATGCAGTATGAGAATAGTAAATGGGTATTAAAAAAATCATATGTTTATAACGGTGAATCATGGACAATGTTATACTATGTTAATTTAAAGAATGGATATGTAGATTTAACAAAATCAGATATAAATGCTGAGATAACAAAAACATATGACTATACAGGAGAATACCAAACATTTAAAGCAGTATTTTCAGGATACTACAAGATAGAGTTATGGGGAGCTCAAGGTGGAAGCTATTCATCTAGTGTAGTTGGTGGATTAGGATCATATACGTCTGGAGAAATATACTTAGATGCTGGTGAAATTTTATATGTATATATAGGTGGACAAGGAAAAAATCCATCAGGACTAGGTCCTGATTATACAGGAGGAACCGGTGGCTGGAATGGTGGCGGTGACGGAATAAGAAATGCTGGTAACAATGCAAACAAAGCAGCAGAAGGTGGCGGTGGAGCAACAGATATAAGACTTATTGGAACATCAGATAAGAAAAATTGGGATGAGTTTGATTCGTTAAAAACTAGAATTATGGTTGCGGCAGGAGGCTCAGGATCAGCATATTATGTAGATGCAGCAACAAATGGAACAGCCGGAGGCGGATTAAATGGATACGAAGGAATGTGTGATGGAGGTGCATGTTCAACAACACTTGAATCAAAATATGGTGGAATAGGTGCAACACAAACATTAGCTGGGTATAGTCCATATTCAAAGATATCAACAATGGGTGGCTTTGGATATGCTGGTAGTGGTGCAAAATCAAATTATGATGCTACTGGTGGAGGCGGTGGTTACTACGGAGGCGGAGGAGCTTTTGCCGGTGGTAATGGTAGAACAATCGGAGGATCAGGCTCAAGTTATATTTCAGGATTTAATGGTTGTAATTCTATAAAAGAAGAAAGCAGTGCAGATAATATAATACATACAGGAAGTGCATATCACTATAGTGGCAAATATTTTTTAAATTCTATAATGGTTGACGGAAAAGGAAGTTCATGGGGAGAAGCATATGCAACAGCAACCAAAAATCAACCAACTTATGATGGTAAGTCAACTCAAATAGGAAATAGTGGAAATGGCTATGCAAAAATTACACTAGAGACAGTTGAGGTAATATCTAAATCTGATATCGAGAAAAAACAGACAGAAGTAGAAAATAAATGGATATACAATTATTCAGGAACTTATCAAATATTTACAGCTCCAACAAGTGGATACTATAAAGCTGAATTGTGGGGAGCCCAAGGAGGAAGCTATTCTTCTAGTGTGATAGGAGGATATGGTTCATATACAACAGGTGATATATATCTAAATAAAAACGAAAAATTGTATATATATGTAGGCGGACAAGGAACAAATCCGCTAGGTCTAGGTACTGACTATTCCGGAGGAACCGGAGGTTGGAATGGTGGTGGAGATGGACTTAGAAATTCAGGCAACACTGCAAACAAAGCAGCAGAAGGTGGCGGTGGAGCAACAGATATAAGACTTGTATCTACATCAAGTCTAGGTAATTGGCTTGATTTTGAAAGTTTGAAATCACGAATCATGGTTGCAGCTGGAGGCTCTGGTTCAGCATATTATGCAGATGCAGCAACAAATGGATCTGCCGGAGGTGGAATAAATGGATATGATGGAATGTGTGATGGTGGAGCTTGTTCGGCATCATCCGAATTAAATTACGGTGGAATAGGTGCTACACAAGCCCTAGCAGGATATAGTCCAGTGTCAAAAACTAGTACAATAGGAGGATTTGGATACGCCGGAAGTGGAACTCCATCAAATTATGACGCTACTGGCGGAGGCGGTGGTTACTATGGAGGTGGCGGAGCATTTGCTGGAGGAAATGGTAGAACTGTTGGTAGTACAGGTTCAAGTTATATATCAGGATTTAATGGCTGCAATTCAATAGCAGAAGAGAGTACATCTACAAATATTTTACACACAGGGAGTGCATATCACTATAATGGATACTATTTTAAATCTGGCGTTATGATAGATGGAAAAGGTCAATCTTGGAACGAGGCTTATGCAAAAACATCACCATTACAACCAAATTATGACAATTCTGGTTCTATGACAGGAAATAGTGGACATGGATATGCTAAAATAACTAAAATTTCGACAGAAGAAAAATCTTCAGATGAAATTAGTGGCTATGAAGAAAAAAATAATAGTATATATGTATATAACTATTCAAGTACATATCAGACTTTCATAGCCAGTAAATCAGGATATTATAAGATAGAACTATGGGGAGCTCAAGGTGGAAATTATAATACGAATGTAATTGGTGGAAAAGGTGCATATACATATGGAAAAATTTACTTGGCAAAAGGTCAAAAACTATACGTATATGTAGGAGGTCAAGGAGAAAATCCAAGAGGTTTAGGAACAAATTATTCCGGAGGAAGCGGTGGCTGGAATGGCGGTGGAGATGGTATGAGAAATTCAGGAAACTCAAACAATAAATTTGCCGGAGGCGGAGGTGGCGCTACGGATATACGTTTGGAAGTAACGCCAAGTTTAAGCAGTTGGTCAGATTTTAATAGTATAAAATCAAGAATTATGACTGCATCAGGTGGATCCGGAGCGGCTTATTATGCAGAAGCAGCAACAAATGGAACAGCCGGTGGCGGATTAACTGGGTATGAAGGAATGTGTGACGGTGGATCATGTACATATTCAAGCGATCTTAGATATAGTGGTCTTGGCGCAACACAAACATTAGCTGGTTATAGTCAAGTTTCACAAACCGCGACAAATGGCGGCTTTGGTTATGGGGGAAGTGGTTCCCAATCAAACTACGATGCTACCGGAGGTGGTAGTGGTTACTATGGAGGCGGAGGAGCATTTTCTGGTAGTAATGGTAGAACAACCGGAGGATCTGGTTCAAGTTATATTTCAGGATTTACAGGATGTAATTCTATAGCAGGCGAATCAACTGCATCAAACCTTTTACATACAGGAAGTGCATATCACTATAGTGGATATTATTTTACTGATGCTATTATGATAGACGGAAAAGGTTATAAGTGGCAATCAGGAAAAGCATTATCTGCTATTAACCAGCCAACATACGATGGAACTAGTACAATGGTTGGAAATAGTGGAAATGGATATGCTAGAATAGAATTTATCGAGGCTGCTAATGTTTCAGAAGAAACATTAAATAATGATAAATTGAATGCAGAAAAAAATTGGAATTTTACTTATTCAAAAAGTTACCAAGAATTTACAGTTCCAAAAACAGGAACATATAAAATAGAACTATGGGGAGCCCAAGGAGGAAGTTATACAACATCAGTTATAGGTGGATTAGGATCATACACATCAGGTCAAATTTCTCTTACTAAGGGAACAAAATTATATGTATATGTTGGAAGTCAAGGAACAAATCCATTAGGTTTAGGTGATACTTATTCTGGAGGAACCGGTGGCTGGAATGGCGGAGGCGATGGTCTAAGAAATACAAATACAAGCAATGACAAAGCAGCAAATGGCGGAGGTGGTGCAACTGATGTTAGAACGATAAAGACATCATCCCTTTCAACATGGAATACAAGAAATTCTATAATTTCGAGAATTATGGTCGCAGCCGGAGGATCTGGCTCTGCATATTATGCAGATGCAGCAACAAATGGCTCTGCCGGAGGTGGATTAAAAGGGTACAATGGATATTGTGATGCAACAGAATGTACTACATCTGGTGGAAGTGGAGGAACACAAATTGCTGCAGGTTCAGCATCTTACAATGCAACAGCTACATCATTAACAAAAGGAGATTTTGGCTATGGAGGAAATGGTGCAAAATCTAATTACAATGCAACCGGAGGCGGAAGTGGTTGGTATGGTGGAGGTGGAGCATACTCAACTGGAAATGGTAGAACAACTGGAGGATCTGGATCAAGTTATATTTCAGGATTTGCAGGATGTATAGGTGTAAATTCATCAGGTAATCCACTCGTAACAAAGTATTCAAAATTAGAAGATTCAATTTCAAATACAGGATATAAGTTTACAAATTCCATAATGATAGATGGAAAAGGATATTCATGGAATCAGACATCTGCAGTATCTGTCGTTAAACAACCAACTCCGGATGGTACATCAACTCAAACAGGTCAAAGTGGAAACGGTTATGCCAAGATAACATACCTAGGAGCATAACAATATGAAGAATATAAAGAATAAAAAGATAATAAAAACATTACTAGTACTTTTAATAGTATTAGTAATGTTAATACTTATCATAAATATAATAAGAAAAGAAAATAATAAAAAAATAGAGCTAGGAAGTTCTATATATGAAGAAATACACAATTTATACTTGTATGGAAAAGGTATTGAATATGTATATGATGAAGCAAATAATAGAAAGTATATAGAAGAAGATACAAAATATTATGAAGTAAAAGAAAAAAGTGTATTTGAAGATATAATAGCGGAAGAATCACGAGAAAAATTACTAAAAATATTTAATATAAAAGAAAAGAATAATAAATATTATATAAGTGATTTTGGAAGAGGAATGACAAATACCTATTATGGAACTATATTAAAAATAAAAAATAGAAGAAAAAATAAAATAGAATATACTGCAGTCTCTACTCTATGCAGGATAGATAAAATAGTAACATATGGAGAAGGATGTACAAGAGATGGCTATTATGAAATAGAAAAACCATTTACTATAGTAAAAGAGGATAATAAATGGAAAGTATTAGAATATACATCTGTATTCCAATTTAGTGATCGAGAAATAAAATAAATGAATAAAATAAGAAAATCATCTCAATATTAAATAGGAGATGATTTTTTATGAAGAAATTAATGATAATAGCAGTCATACTTTTAATATTTTATTTAAGCATGAATAGAGTAAATTCAAAAGAATATAAAATTCCAGATGAAGCAATAAGACTTAGAGTAATTGCATCTTCTAATTCAAATATAGATCAAAAAGTAAAATTCAAAGTAACAGATACAATGGAAAATGTAATATATGAACTTCTAAAGAACGCTAAAGGAGTAGAAGAGGCAAGAAAAATAATTAACGACAATATGCAATACATTGATGGAAAAGTTTTAAAAACACTACAAGATGAAAAATACCCACTATCTTATGAAATAAAATATGGATTAAATTTTTTTCCGGAAAAAAAGTATAATGGAGTAACATATGATGAAGGATACTATGAATCACTCGTTGTAACATTAGGAGAAGGAGAAGGCAACAATTGGTGGTGTGTTTTATTTCCTCCCCTTTGCATGATGGAAGCAGAAGAAACAGAAAAAGATGATGTAGAATATAAATTTCTCATAAAAGAAGTCATTGATAAATATTTGTAAAATAGTATAATATCAGAAAGGTGATATTATGCAGAAAGAAAACTTACACATTCATAGTGAATATTCTTGGGATTCTAATCTAAAAATAGAAGATATAGTAAAAAAGGCAAGAGAATCCTCATTTGGTACAATTGCCATTACAGATCATGTTGAGATGTATGAGAATGTAATAGGATTAATAAATAAGTATTCAATAGAATCTGAGAGATATAAAAAAATAGAAAGTTTAAAAAAAGATATCGAAATATTACATGGAATAGAACTATCAGAACCTCATTTAAGAACAAGCGATATAAAATTAATAGATGAGCTTCCATTAGATATAGTTTTAGGTAGTATCCACGATATAGATAAAACTCAAACAGAAGAAGAAAAAATAATAGAAGCTTATAAGAAATATTATTTAAAGGTTAAAAACTCAGTTTTAGCAGGTAACTTTGATGTTTTAGCTCATCTTGGATATATAGATAGATACTATAACTATCCATATAAAAATCAAGAACTACTAGATGAAATATTAAATGAAATAATAAGAAAACAAATTGCTCTTGAAATAAATACATCAGGACTTAGAAGAAAAACAACTCCAACAATTCCTAAGATAGATATAATAGAAAGATATAAAAAATTAGGTGGAGAAATAGTAACAATAGGATCAGATGCACATAGAGAAGAAGAAATAAACGATAATATAGAAGCTTCCTATGATATAGCAAAAACTTTAAAATTAAGACCTGTAACATATAAAAATAGAAGAATTAGATAATATATCTTGTCCTCCTAACATATAATTAATAGGAGGTTTTTTTATGTCCTTAATTATTGTAATATTAATAGCATTAAGTTTAAGTATGGATGCATTTTCGTTGTCGTTAGCTTATGGTACTTTAAATATTAAAGAGAAAGATATGAGAATTTTAGCGGTAATAGTAGGAATATTTCACTTTTTTATGCCACTTTTAGGATTAAGTATAGGAGAAATAATCTTAAATATACTACCAATAAAAGCAGAACTAGTTGTAACTATAGTTTTACTAATAATAGGCCTACAAATGATTTTCTCAAATGAAAAAGAAGAATTACTAGAATTAATGAATTTAATGTCAATGATTATGTTTGCCTTCGCAGTTAGTATAGATAGCTTTTCAGTAGGAATAACATTAAGAACAATATACACTCATCCAATAGTAAGTGTAACAGTATTTATGATAATCAGTTCAATATGTACATATATAGGATTAAAACTAGGCAAAAAAGTAAATCAGTTAATAGGAACAAGAGCAACTAAACTAGGTGGAATTATGCTTATCATATTGGCAATATTTTTTTATCTAAAATAATCATAAAAATATGATATAATTATTTTAGGCTAGGTGATAAAATGATAGTAAATAGTAAAGAAATACTTATAAAAGCAAAAAATAGTGGTTATGCAGTTCCACATTTTAATATAAATAATCTAGAATGGACACGTTTCATACTAGAAGAATGTAACGAAAATAATAGCCCTGTAATACTAGGAGTATCAGAAGGAGCAGCTAAATATATGGGCGGCTTTAATGTAGTTAGTAGCATGGTAAGAAATTTAGTAAAATCACTTGATATAAATGTTCCTGTAGTTATTCATTTAGATCATGGGAGTAGTGTTGAATCATGTATTAATGCAATAGATAATGGTTTTACATCAGTAATGATAGATGCCTCTAAATATTCATTAGAAGAAAATATTAAGATGACAAAAGAAGTTGTGGATTACGCTCATCAAAGAAATGTAACAGTAGAAGCAGAAATAGGCCATGTTGGTGGAGAAGAAGATGGAATTTTAGATGAACTTGCATATGCTAAAGTAGAAGATGCAGTAAAACTTGCAAAAACAGGTATAGATACAATTGCCCCAGCACTTGGTAGTGTCCACGGAATATATAAAGGTGAACCAAAATTAGATTTTGGTAGAATGAGAGAAATCAAAGATTTAACTGATATGCCATTAGTTCTACACGGAGGTTCTGGAATAGATGATGATAAGATAAAAAAAGCAATTGAATCTGGAATATCAAAAGTAAATATTAATACAGAATTACAACAAGCATGGTCATCAGGTGTTAGAAAATACTTAGAAGAAGACAAAAAAGTATACGATCCAAGAAAAATAATAAAATCTGGTGAAATAGAAATGAAAAAAACAATTAAAGAAAAAATTATATTATTAAACAGTCAAAATAAAATTTAAGGGGGACAACATGAAGAAAATGATAATAGAAGGCGGAAAAAAATTATCTGGAACAATTGAAATAAGTGGGTCAAAGAATAGTGCGGTTGCATTAGTTCCAGCTTCACTTTTAAGTAATGGAATTGTAAAAATAGACAATATTCCAAATATTTCAGATATAGATGCCCTAATAGAAATATTAAAGTATCTAGGAGCAAAAGTAACAAGAGAAGGTAAATTAATGACGATTGATTCTAGGTACATAGAAAATAAGGAAATACCAGAAGAGATATCTAAAAAGCTAAGAGCATCATATTATTTTATGGGTGCACTTTTGGGAAAATATAAAAAAGTAGAAATGTATTTTCCAGGAGGTTGCTCAATTGGAGAAAGACCTATTAATCTACATCTAAAAGGATTTGAAGAATTAGGAGCAAAAGTAACTAATGTTGGTAATAAATATAAAGTAGAAGCAGAAAAACTAGTAGGAAATAAGATATATTTAGATATTGCCTCAGTTGGAGCTACTATAAATATTATGCTAGCTGCAACATATGCAGAAGGAATAACAACAATAGAAAATGCAGCAAGGGAACCCCATATCGTTAACGTAGCAACATTCCTAAATCAAATGGGAGCATCAATTAGAGGAGCAGGAACAAGTACAATTACAATAAAAGGTGTAGATTCACTAAATGGAGCATTTACAGAAGTAGTACCAGACTACATAGAAGCAGGTACATATGTATTAGCAGGAGCATTAATAGGTGATAATCTAACTATAGAAAATCTAATTCCATCACATATAGAGTCATTAACATCAAAATTAAAAGACATGGGTGTAGAATTAGAAATAAAAAATAATAGTATAAAAGTAAGTTCAAAAAAAACTTATAAACCAGTTAATATAAGAACAGCTGTATACCCAGGATTTCCAACAGATCTTCAACAACCATTTAGTGTTTTATTAACTAGATGTGACGGAACTTCAAAAATAAAAGAAACAATCTGGGAAAATAGATTTATGCACATACCATATTTAGAAAAAATGGGAGCAAATGCAGAGATAAATGGTAATGAAGTGAAAATAACAGGAATTACAGATTTAAAAGGAACAGAAGTAGTAGCTACTGATTTAAGAGCAGGTGCTGCCATGATTTTAGCAGGGTTGGTAGCAGAAGGTAAAACTGAAGTAACTTCAATAGAACATGTTCTTAGAGGATATGAAAATATTGTAGAAAAATTAGTTAATGTAGGTGCTAAAGTAAAAATAGAAGAAATATAATTAAAGTAGATTAGATATCTACTTTTTTTATGGAGGAAATATGAAAAAGAAAAAAATTTTAATCATAATATTAATAACAATGATAGTATTTCTTATAAGTGATAAAATTAAAGATAAAGAGATATATTATGTTAATATTAATGAAAATTATTTAAAAGAAATAGGAAATAATTATCATAATGAACTTATAGATTATTATAAGAAGAATAAAATATTAGAAGAAGTAGTAGAGTTTGGTTATGAAAACTCAAGAATAGTAGAAATATTAAATGCTATAAATAACAACGATTATATATATATAAAAAATAAAAAACACACAATTCAAAATGCTTTAATAAAAGCAGATTTATTAATACTAGAAATAGGCAAAAATGACTTAGATTACTCACTAGAAAAGAAGAATAAAGAAGATATATATAATTATTTAGATACTCTATTACAAGATACAGAAACGCTTTTAAAAACAATAAGAAAGTATACAAAAGAAAAGATAATATTACTAGAATTTAAAAGTGAAAACGAATATATCGACTATTTTTATAAAAAGTTAGAAAAAATCTGTACAAATAATAAAATAGATTATATAAATGCCGACAAAAACATAAAAGAGCAGGTTCTATTAAAATTTGATTTTTTAAAATAGTGTGATAAAATTATATTGAGGTGAAAAAATGGTACAAAATTATTTATCAAAAGTATTTCTATGGATGTTCATAGGATTATTAGTGACTTTCTCAACAGGAGTATTAGTTGCTGGAAATGCTAATGCACTAGAAACAATATTTTCATCAGGAATGTATTGGTTAATTATAGTTGCAGAGTTTATAACAGTAATAGTTTTATCAGCAAGAGTTAATAAAATGACTCCAACAGGAGCAAAGTTTGGTTTTGTTTTATATTCTTTCTTAACAGGTTTAACATTCTCAGCAGTATTTGTTGTATACAATATAACATCAATTATATCAGTATTCTTAATTACTGCCGTATTAATGTTAATATTCTCTGTTATAGGAGCTAGAACAAATCTAGATTTATCTAAATTTGGAACATACTTATTGATGGCATTATTAGGAATAATAATAGCTTCAATAATAAATGTTTTTGTTGGAAGTGAAGCTTTTGACTTAGGATTAACAGTTTTAAGTATAATTATATTCCTTGGATACATCGCTTTTGATGTTCAAAAAATAAAAGAATTTGCTACAAATGATCCAGATAATGAAAATTTAGCAATCTATGGGGCATTACAACTATACTTAGACTTTATTAACATTTTCTTAGACTTATTACGTCTAATAGGAAATAATAAAGATTAAATGTAAGGATTTTCTTTTGAAAATCCTTGCTTTTTTTCAAAAAGATTGTTATACTATGAAAGTAATTAAATTTCTATGGCCGAATTAGGTCATGGCGGAAGGAGACTAAAAGTATGAAAAAAGGAATTCATCCAGATTATAAAGACATGAAAGTAACATGTGCTTGTGGAAATACGTTCACAGTAAAATCTACAAATGAAGAACTACACGTTGAAACTTGTAACAAATGTCATCCATTTTATACAGGAAACCAAACTTCAAATGTACAAAGAGGACGTATTGAAAAATTCAACCAAAAATACGGATTTACACAAAAAGAAGGAAAATAAGGGATATCTCTTATTTTTTTTTACTATATATGCTAAAATTAAAAGGGAAGTGATAAATTGAAAATAGCGTTAGGAAATGACCATAGAGGTTATATTTTAAAAAAACAATTATTATTATATTTAAATAATTTGGGATATGAAACTATAGATATGGGATGCGATAGTGAAGATTCAGTTGACTATCCAGTATATGCCAAAAAAGTATGTGAAAAAGTAAAAGAAGGATACGATTTTGGAATTTTAATATGTGGAACAGGTATAGGAATGTCAATTGCAGCCAATAAGATAAAAGGAATTAGATGTGCAAAAGTATCAACAGAAGAAGAAGCATCATTAACAAGAATAGATAATGACGCAAATGTAATCGCATTATCTTATAAAACACAAAGAGATGATGCATTCAAAATAGTGAATACATTTATAACAACTTCTCCTTCAACAGAAGAAAGACATGTAAGAAGAAGAAAAATGTTAGAGGATTTAGAAAATGAATCTTAAAACAATTTTGTATTTTTTAATAATACCAATATCAATTTGGGCAATAGATAGTATAAATTTTGAAGGAAAATTTAAAAAGAATAGATTTTTACAAGCAAGAGTTTTATACATTTTAGTTGCGTTAGCTTTATCTTATTTAGTTGTTAATTTTTTCTTTGATTTTTATACATATTCAAACTTTTTATAGGAGGAAATATGTTAAAAGAATTCAAACAATTTATATCAAGAGGAAATGTCTTAGATATGGCAGTTGGTGTTATAATTGGTTCAGCATTTGGAAAAATAGTAACATCACTAGTAGATAATATTTTAATGCCTTTAATAGGAATAATAATTGGAGGAATAGATTTTACTTCATTATCTATAAAAATTAATGAGGCAACAATTAATTATGGAATATTTATTCAATCAGTCATAGACTTTCTAATAATAGCTGCATGCATTTTCTTTATAACAAAGGTAATAAATAAACTAGAAAATATCAAACAAAAAGAAGAAAAAAAAGAAACGAAAAAGAAAGAAGAAATTCTTCTTTTAGAAGAAATAAGAGATTTATTAAAAGAAAAGACAAAAAAAGACAAGTAATTTGTCTTTTTTATTTTACCATTAAAATGGTGATAACATGAAACAAATAATTATCTACTTTTTGCTCATAATATTAATACCATCAATTATGATTTTGTCTTTTAAAAAGGAAATAGAAAAAAACACTTTAACTAAAATAACTAATGATAAAGTAAGAGTAAATAGGACAAAGTTAAATAAAATAGAAGAAGTAGAATTAGAAGAATATGTAAAAGGAGTAGTAGCATCAGAAATGCCTATAACATTTGATATAGAAGCCTTAAAAGCCCAAGCGGTATGTGCTAGAAGTTATGTGTTAAGAAAAAAAGAACAAAATAAAGATAAAGAATATGATGTAGTAGATACAATTCAAAATCAAGTTTATCAAGATATGGATGAGTTAAAAAATAGATGGAAAGATAAATATGATGAATATATAGAAAAGCTAAATAAAGTAGTAGAAGAAACAAAAGGAGAGTTCATAACATATAATAATGAAATAATAGAAACTTTCTTCTTTTCAACAAGTAATGGGCATACAGAAAATAGTGAAGAAGTATTTCAAAAAAAATTGCCTTATCTAAGAAGTGTCGATTCATCATGGGATGAAGAAACTTCACCAGTATTTCATGCAACCAAAGAAATGAGTTTAAGTGATTTATATACGAAACTTAGTTTGCCATACAATAAAAATCTGACATATAAAATATTAGAAAAAACAGAATCTGGGAGCATAAAAAAAATAAGTATAAATGGTAAAGAATTTAAAGGAACAGTAGTAAGACAAAAGTTAGGATTAAGATCAACTTATTTTGAAATTGAACAGAATGGAAGTAATATAACATTCAAAACAACAGGAAATGGACATGGTGTAGGAATGAGTCAATATGGAGCACTATCAATGGCAAAAAAAGGGTATAAATATGATGAAATAATAAAATATTACTTTAAAGATACTGAAATTTCAAAAAGATAGTATAAAAACCTTCAAACTGCTCACACTTAAAATGAGGTGAGAAAATGGAAGGAAGAAAAATAAAAGATTCAGTTATTTATGGAATATATATAGTTTCATTTATATTAATACTAGCGTCAATATACTTGATGGGTTTAAGCTCAAATAGTAAGATGAAAAGCGAAGATACACCAAATAAATATGTATCAAAGTCAATATTTGATAATACAGTAAGTGTTGTATCACAAACAAAAAACTTCAAGTTTATAAAGCCCGTTACAAGAGAAGATATAACAATAAAAAAGACATACTATGATAAAGATAGCGATGAAAAAGAACAAGAAAACGCAATAATTTATTATGAAAATACATATATGCAAAGTACAGGAATATTATATACATCAAATACAAGCTTTGATGTATCAGCAGTATATGATGGTACAGTAACAGAGATAAAAGAAGATGACCTTCTTGGAAAAACAATTGTAATAACACATGAAAATGGAATGAGCAGTATATATCAATCATTATCTGAAGTAAAAGTAAATCAAAATGATCAAGTAAAACAAGGAGATATAATTGCGTCAAGTGGTGTTTCAAATTTATTTAAAGATGATGAAAATTCTTTATACTTTGAAATGGTAAATGATGGAAAAAATATCAACCCACTTCTTTGCTATGATAAAACAATTAGTGAAATAAAGGGGTAACCCTTTTTTTTAGGAATAAAAAATTACTCTATTTATATAATGAATTAAGGGGGATATATGAATTATATAAATAAAAGAGTCATTGATGAGGCATCAAGAATGATAGAAACAGAAAAGACAATAAGAGAAATAGCCAAAGAATTTCATGTTTCTAAAAGTACAGTACATAAAGATCTACAAGAAAGACTTAAAAAGTTAGATAAGATTAAATATGAAGAGATAGAAAAAATATTAAAATTTCATACCGATATAAGACATATTAGAGGAGGAAATTCAACAAAAATAAAATATATGAAGAACTAATGGAGGAAATATGTTTGCAAAAGATATAGGAATAGATTTAGGAACAGCCAATGTACTAATCTATATAAAAGGAGAAGGAATTGTATTAAATGAACCAAGCGTAGTAGCAGTGGATTCGGTTACAAAAAAGCCACTAGCAGTAGGCACAGCGGCACATGAAATGTTGGGAAGAACACCAGGAAAAGTAGAAGTAATAAAGCCTATGAAAGATGGTGTTATAGCCGATTTTGATGTTACGGAAATAATGTTAAATTATTTTATAAACAAAGTGAATGGAAAAGGAATACTATCAAAACCAAGAATTTTAATATGTTGTCCTTCAAATATAACACAAGTTGAAAAAAATGCCATAAAAGAAGCTGCAGAAAGGACAGGGGCTAGAAGAGTATTTTTGGAAGAGGAACCTAAAGTAGCTGCAGTAGGTGCCGGACTAGATATATCAAGACCAAGTGGCAATATGGTCATAGACATTGGAGGAGGAACAACAGATATAGCTGTGTTATCACTTGGAGACATAGTAACAAGTTCATCAATTAAAGTTGCCGGTAATTTATTTGATGAAGATATAGCAAAATACATAAAGAAAAAGTACAAGCTTTTAATAGGAGAAAAGACAGCAGAAGAAATTAAACTAAAAATAGGTACAGTACTTCCGGATAAAAAGGAACAAAAATTAGTAGTAAGAGGAAGAGATCTAGTAACAGGACTTCCCAATAAAATAACAATTAGTAAAGAAGAAGTTGAAGAAGCATTAAGAGAAAGTGTTTATATAATTGTACATACTGCAAAAACAGTATTAGAAAATACTCCTCCAGAACTTGCAACAGATATAATTGATAAAGGAATAATATTAACAGGAGGAGGAGCTTTAATAGATGGAATAGATAGACTTTTATCAAGAGAGTTAAAAGTAAAAGTAGAAGTTGCGACTTCCCCATTAACTTGTGTAGCAGAAGGAACAGGAATAATGTTAAATAATTTAAATTTGATAGATAAATAATTGTATTTTATATGAAAAACGATATAATGTAATTAGGAGGTATTTTATGTATTTAATAGTTATAATTATTATCGTTTTATTATGTTCAATAAGACAAATAAATGAATATGAAAGAGGTATCAAATTTACTTGTGGTAAATTTACAGGAATAGTAAATCCAGGATGGAAATTAGTATTTCCAATATTTCAGAGTTTAAGAAAAGTAGATGTTAGAACAAAAGCAGTAGATGTTCCAGAACAAGAAGCAATAACAAAAGACAACGTATCAATAAAAATAAATGCAGTAATCTATTACAAAGTATTTGATGCATCAAAAGCAGTATTAGCTGTAGAAAACTTCTATTATGCAGTTAGTCAATTGGCACAAACAACAATGCGTAATGCAGTAGGATCTGTTTCATTAGATGAACTATTAGGAGAAAGAGAAAAGATCTCAACAGAAATTTGTAAAATAATAGATGCAGCTACAGATGCATGGGGAATAAAAGTTGAAAATGTCGAATTAAAAGATATCGCACTACCAGAAGAAATGAAAAGAGTTATAGCAAAAGTAGCAGAAGCCGAAAGAGAAAAAGAAGCAGTTATAACAAAAGCAAGAGGAGAAGTAGAAGCATCAGAGAATTTAGCTAAAGCAGCCGAAACAATGAGCAATTCTCCAGGAGCATTACATTTAAGAACATTATCAACAATAAACGATATATCATCAGATCAGTCAAATACAATAGTTTTTGCTATTCCACTTGAAGTATTACGCGCTATGGAAAGCATGAGCTCAAAAGAAAAGTAGTAATACTTTTTTTTTATTGTTCTTTTTGATATAATATTTTAAAGTAGGTGGTCAGATGTTTAAAGTAGCAATTTTTTCAGATATTCATGGAAACCAAGAAGCTTTAGAATCAATTCTATCTAGTATTGAAAAAGAAGAATATGATGAAATAATATGTTTAGGAGATGTAATAGGACTTGGCCCATCACCAAGAGAATGCTTAGACATTATAAGAAATAATAATATAAAAATGGTTTTAGGAAATCATGAACGTTATTACTTAAATGGTGTACACAATGAACAAAAGATGAGTGAAGAAGAAAAAGAATACCATCGATGGGTAAGAGACTTTTTAGGTAATGATTTTGAAGATTTCTTATCAAAAAAAGATATAGATATAACAATAACTGTAGATGATAAAAAAATAGGATTTATGCATTATCCATTTGATAGAGTAACTGAAAATTTTTATTCTCCAAGAGTATTAACAGAAGATAATGTTAAGCTATTATTTAGAAATTATACAAATCAATTTAATTTTTTTGGCCATTCTCACTCAGAACAGTTCTTTAAAGATAGTAATGACTTTGTATATGTAAATGTTGGAAGCTCTGGTTGTACAAATAATGATATAACAAGTTATACAGTATTAGAATATGATGGAAAAGATTATAAAGTTTATAAGAAAAAATGTATATATGATAGAGATAAATTTCTAGAAAAATTAAAACAAATAAATTTTCCAGAAAAAAAGAATATCGTCAAAGTATTCTTTGGAGTAGATATATGATAACATTTGATTTCGAGACATATATGAAAAAGCCAACAAAAGAAGTAGATGTACAAAATCTAATAGAGAAGTTAAAACAAGATGAATTAAATGCTTGGTATGAATCTTTAGAAGAAACATATAGTATAAAAAATCTAGCAAATAATATAAGAGACAACTTTGATGTATTTTTAGTAATCGGAATAGGTGGTTCAATATTAGGATCAAAAGGAATAATAGAAGCGCTAACACCATATATAAATTCCAAAAAAATAATATATGTAGGAAATAATTTATCAAGTGAATATATAAATGAAGTCATTGAATATATAAAAGATAAAAAAGTTTTTGCAAATGTTATATCAAAATCAGGCGATACAATAGAGGTCAATATTGCATTTGAATTACTTTACCCATATTTAGAAAAAGAAAATATTTTAATAACTACATCAGGTGGAAAACTTTATGAGGCATCTTTAAAAGAAGGAATAAAAGTGCTTCCTTTTCCTAAAAATGTTGGAGGAAGATATTCTGTATTTAAAATATCAAGCTTACTACCAATATCGGTTGCAAAAATAGATATAATAGAGCTTTTAAAAGGAGCAGAAAAAGCAAAGACAGATATTAAAAATATCAAAAAATATTTGGAAATAAGGCAGTCTTTTTATGATGAAGGGTATAGTGTTGAATTTATAAACGTATATGAACCAAAATTAGCCAGTCTAATTGAGTGTATAGAACAAATACTAGCAGAAACACAAGGAAAAGAAAATAAAGGATTATTACCAGTCTCAGTAGTAAATACGGGAAAACTACATTCTTTAGGGCAATATATAGAAGAGGGAAAAAATATAGGATTTGAAACAACTATACTAGTAGAAAACACCAATGATATCTTTGTTAAAAGTTATAATAAAAATCTAAATCAAATTAATACACTAGCAGCAACAAGTGTAGCTAAATCACATTTTATAAAGAATAGATACACATCACTTATAAAATTAGATAAATTAAATGAATATAATATAGGATATCTAATAATGTTTTATATGATGATATCTTCACTTGGAAGCTACCTTTTAGATGTAAATTATTATGATCAACCAGGTGTTAGTAAATATAAAGAAATATTATCTCAAAATTTATAATTTTGAGATTTTTTAATGATAAAAAATATTGAAAGAAAAACATAAATTTGATAAACTTTTATAAAGTAGTAGGATGTGAAAAAATTGAAGAAAGTAGTAATATCAGTAATAGTAGTAACAATAGTATTTATATCATTATTTATATGTGCATTCAAAGCATTAAAAAAAGATAAAAAGAATTCAGAATTAAAAGAAATAGAAGTAAATGAGTACTATAAATCATTTAATGAAACAGCCAGTAATTTCAATAATCAAGAAGAAAAATATAAAGAAATAATAGAAAATATTTACTATTCAACAGTAAAAGATGAAAAAGAAAAACTATTAAAAACAATAAAAGAATATGATGAAACATTAACAAAACTAACACAAGAAAAAGAAGAATTAGAAAAAAGATGTAATATATATTATGAAAATATTGAAACAAGAAAAAAATGTGATTCATATAAGATTAGCTATGAACAAGCAAAACAAGTATTTAAAAATGACATAAAATTATACAACAAACTTGTAGAAGAATACAATGCTTGGACGAAAACTAAGAATATAAACGATTCATTAGAAAAATATAAAACTAAAAATATAGAATAGAGGTATATATGAAACCTTATATAACAGAAAAAGAAGAAGAAAAGATAGAATACACAAATAGTATTCTAATACCAGAAGAAATGTTAGTAGATAATAGTAAGCCGGAAAAAAAAGAACAGCCGAAAGAAGAAATAAAAGAAATAGAGTTTGTAGATATAGAAGAACCAATTTTAGAAGAAGAATCGCCAAAAAAATCATATAAAAGAGTAATTATGTCAATGATAATCCCACTACTATTAGCTATAATAATAGTGGGAATAAATAGTGATAATTTAATAAAATTACCAATTCTTATACTAACAGTAGCGCTATTAATAATACTATTGATATTAACAGTAAAATCAAAAAAATCAGAATTAAACAAAGTTTCTAAAATATTATATAGACTATTTATGGCAATATATATATCATCTGAGTTAGCTGTGTTATTTTTACTTTATGGGCCATATACCAATTTCAAAAATTGGCTTATAACAACAGCTATGACAACAATGAATCATCAATACTTAGCCACTTGGTTTTATAATAATGAAGAAATAGAAAAAGTATTATCAAAAAATACAATTATAGAATCAAAAGAAGATAGTAATTTAAATCTAATAACAGTAGGTAAAGCAGATTTTACAACTACGTTTTATGAAAATAAATATGAAAAAGAAATATTGCAAAAAGATGAAGGTAATGATCTATACAAAATAATCAAGATTACTGGAAAAGGATATAATGGATATTTAGTTGCAATATATGATCCTTCAAGAATAAAAGTAGCGACAACACAATACTTAAATATAAGAGGAGAATATGTCACTGACATGGCCAAAAAAAGCGATGCCATATTAGCTATAAATGGAGGAGGATTTGTAGATCCAAATTATAGTAGTAATGGTGGAACACCACAAGGAGTAGTTATAAAAGATTCAAAAATAGTATCAGATAGACCATATACAAAAGCTGGTGGAATAATAGGTATCACCAAAGATAATAAATTGATACTAGGACACATGTCATCAAGTGAAGCATTAAAAAAGAATGTAAGAGATGCCGTTAGTTTTGGACCATTTTTAATCGTAAATGGAGTTAAATCATTTGTGTCAGGAAATGGCGGATGGGGAACTGCTCCAAGAACTGCAATAGGACAAAGAAAAGACGGAATAATGCTATTCTTAGTACTCAATGGAAGAACACTAAAAACACCAGGTGCAGATATGAATGACCTAACAGAAATAATGAGCAATTACGGCGCTTATAATGCTTCTAATTTAGATGGAGGAACATCAAGTGTATTAGTATTTAAAGAAGAAATAGCTAAAAAATATCTAACAGATTCAGAGTTAAAAACACACTGTAACAATTCATATTGCTATATAAATGATCCAATAGATGGTGGGGGAAACCACGAAACAAGATGGATTTCAACATCAATAATAGTAAAGTAGGTATTCCTACTTTTTTTGTCGATAAAATTAAATCAAAAAAAATTCTAATCAAAAAAATACCTAATATAGTTTTACTATAGGAGGTATATATGGAAATATTAAATGGATTAACAGAAGAAGAAGTGCAAGAATCTATAAAAAAGCATGGAATAAACAAAATAGATTCTAGAGAAGAAACTACATTTTTTAAGAAGTTTATAGAATCTTTAGGAGACCCAATAATTAGAATACTTTTAATAGCTTTAGGAATAAAATTATTATTTTTGATAAAAGATTTTGATTGGTATGAAACTATTGGAATAGTAATAGCTATATTTGTTGCATCATTTATATCAACTATATCAGAGTATGGAAGCGAAAAAGCCTTTATTAAATTGCAAGATGAAGCTTCAAAAATTAAATGTAAAGTTAAAAGAAATAATAAGCCAGAAGAAATAACTATAGAAGAAGTAGTTGTTGGAGATATTATAAAATTATCAGCAGGAGATAAAATACCTGCGGATGGGATACTAGTAAAAGGTAATATAAGTGTAGATGAATCATCATTAAATGGAGAAGCTAGAGAAATATATAAAGAACCTGTAAAAAACTATGTAACAGATAAAAATAAGTTATATAGAGGAACAGTAGTATATTCAAAAGAAGGATATATGAAAGTAACAAAAGTTGGAAATGATACAATGTATGGAAAACTCGCAAAAGAATTACAAGAAAAAACAGGAGATAGCCCATTAAAGATAAAATTAACACATTTAGCTAAATTAATAAGTAAGATAGGATATATAGGAGCCTTCTTAGTAACTGTATCATATCTATTTTCTGTTATCGTAATTCAAAATAACTTTGAATTAGATAAAATTGTTAGTACATTAACCAATTTTCCTTATATTCTAGGACAAGTTTTATATGCATTAACACTTTGTGTTACTGTAATAGTAGTAGCGGTTCCAGAAGGATTACCAATGATGATAACATTAGTATTATCATCAAATATGAAAAGAATGTTAAAAAATAATGTATTAGTACGAAAATTAGTGGGAATAGAGACTGCAGGTAGTTTAAACATACTATTTACAGATAAAACAGGAACATTAACAAAAGGTAAATTAGAAGTTGTATCATATATCTCACCAAATTTAAAAGAGTTTTTAAATGAAGCAGAATTATCAAAATATAAAAAATTATACGAATATGTAAAAAATAATATTATTTATAATAATGAATGTGAATATAGTGAAAATAAATATATAGGTGGAAACATAACAGACAAAGCTTTATTAAAGTTTATAAAGACAGATAAAGAAAAAAAACATAAGATATTAAAAGAAATGCCTTTTGATAGTAAGAATAAATATTCTTATGTACAAGTGGATATAGAAGGTAAAAAGAAATTTATCAAAGGAGCCCCAGAAAAAATAATAGAATCATCAACTGAGTACTTAGATGAATTTGGAATAAAAAGAAGATTTATTAATAAAGAAAAAATAAAAGATGAGATAAAGAAATATACCAAAAATGGAATAAGAGTTTTAGCGTTATCAGTAGATGAACACTATGAACAAAAAGACGGAATAGATAATTCATGTTTTATAGGATTTGCTCTAATAAAAGATGAAATAAAAGAAGAAGCAGTAGAGGGAGTAAAACTAGTTAATAATGCTGGAATACAAGTAGTAATGATAACAGGAGATAATAAAGATACAGCAATGGAAATAGCTAGAGAAACAAATATATTAAAAGAAGATGGGCTAGTATTAACCAGTGATGAATTCAATAAGTTAACAGATGATGAAGTTAAAAAAATATTGCCAAGACTTAATGTATTAGCTAGAGCATTACCCCTAGATAAAAGTAGATTAGTTAAGCTAAGTAAAGAATTAGATCTTGTGGTTGGAATGACAGGAGATGGGGTAAATGATGCTCCTGCACTAAAACAAGCAGACGTTGGTTTTGCAATGGGAAGTGGAACAGAAGTATCAAAAGAAGCAAGTGATATAGTAATACTAGATGACAATCTATTATCAATAGCTAAGGCTGTATTATTTGGAAGAACAATTTTTAAAAGTATAAGAAAATTTATAATAGTTCAATTGAGCATAAACTTCTGCGCATTAAGTCTATCAATATTAGGACCATTTGTAGGAATAAAAACACCAGTAACAGTAGTACAAATGTTATGGATAAATATGGTTATGGATACATTAGCAGGCCTAGCATTCGCATTTGAACCTCCGCTTTTAGAATATATGAAAGAAAAGCCAAAATCAAAATGTGAATCAATTATTAATAGATACATGGCTTCATCAATTATATCGACAAGCGTATATGCTTCAATATTATGTTTTATATTTTTAAAGCTACCATATCTAAGAACTATTTATCAAAGTAATGAAAGACTCATGACAGCATTTTTTGGATTATTTATATTTATTGATATATTTAATAGTTTTAATGCCAGAACTAGCAGAATAAATATTTTTGCCAATATATTGAAAAATAAAATATTTTTAGGAATTATTATTTTTATAGCGGTAGTTCAAATATGTATGATATATTTTGGAGGAGAAGTATTTAGAACAACAGGATTAACTTTCTATGAGTTACAGATAATGATTTTGATTGCCGCAACAGTAATACCTATAGACTGGATTCGTAAATATATTTACAAAAAAGTTTACAAGACAATAGGTGTATAATGACTAAATGTCGGTAAAAATTTGAAAAAATCTTAAAATAGTGTATAATCAATATGAGGTGGTAATATGATTTACCTACATAATGACTTTACAAAAAGAGGATATAAAGATTATCATGTAAAAAGATTAGTAAAAGAAGGTAAACTTTATTTCATAAAAAAAGGAGTTTATTCAACAACAAAAGAGATAAACTATCTTGAATATATTACAAAAAAACATCCAAATGGAGTATTAGATTTATGGACAGCTGCATACTGTTATGGATTTATAAAAGAAAATAAAGAACCTTATGTAATAGCTACTAAACAAAAAGATAGAAAAATTAAAGATGAAAAAATAAAACAAATATTTATGACAGATGAACTCCATTCATTGGGATTAAATATTTTAAAGCATGATAAACTTATGCTTCAAACTTTTGATATTGAAAGATTACTTATAGAAGTAGTAAGAAATAAAACAAATATAGAATACGATACTTATAAAGAAATTATAGAAAGCTATAAAAAGATAGCTAGAGTTCTAAATAAAAGAAAACTTCAAACATATCTTCCATATTTTAAAGATAAAAGAATACAGGAAAGAATCGAAAAAGAAGTATTTTTAAATAATATAGACAAATAGTGAAAAGTCACTATTTGTAATAGCAAAAATAATATACAAGCTTTGCAAAACAAAGCTTTTTTATTGAAAATAAATGCTAAAAATGTTAATATTAATTAAGGTGAGTTTATGAAGTTTGTAGTGTATGATGACCATAAGGAATTTAGAGATACAATAGAAAGTATCATTAAAAGTTTAAACTATGAAGATTCAATAATAAAACTATATAGTAAATACGATGAAAAACTAAAAGAAGAAATAAAAAATGATCAAAAGAAAATTTATATTCTAGATATAGAAGTGCCAAATAGTATATCAGGTTTAGAGTTAGCTAGAAAAATAAGAATGACAGACTGGAAAAGTGTTATCATAATGGTAACATCACATAATGAATTAGGTTATGAAGCATTAAAATCACAAATAATGTTATTAGATTTTATATCAAAATTTAGTCCGACATGGAAGACAAATTTAAAAAACACAATAAAGAAAGCTATGAATAAAACTAAAGAGATACCAGTCTTAATTTTAGAAACACCAAACATGATATATAGAATTTATACAGATGATATTTTATATATCTTAAGAGATCAAGTAGAAAGAAAATGTAAAATTAAAACAATAAATGATGAAATATATTTTCCAAAGAGTATTAAAGAGTTTAGTACTTTATTAGATGATAGATTTTTCTTAAGTCATAGAAGCTGTTATATAAATTTAAAACAAGTTAAGAAAGTAGATTTTAAAAAATTGAGAATATATTTTAATAATGGTGAATTTATAGATTACTTATCAAGAGATAAAAAGAAGGAATTGAAAGAGTATGTTAGAAATAATTAGTCATTTTTTATTAGCGATAGTAACTTATTTTATGAATTGCTATATGTATTGCAAGATAAATAAAAAGAAATTTCAAATAACACCAAAATTAATAATATTTGTAGTATTTGTCGCTATGATAAATACTTATAGTCGCCAACACTATAATTCTACAATAGACCTAGTTATTAGTAATTTAGAATTAGTTTTTTTACTAAAATATATTTATAATGAGTCAATAATAAAAGTAATAGTTTCAGTTTTGATTATTTTAATTTTATACACATTAGGTGAATTAGTATATGCTCTAATAACAATATATATTTTACAAATAGAAAAATTAGCTTTAACAGAAACAATATCAGGACATTGTATAACTAACCTGTCTATTTTAGCTATAGTATTGTTACTTTCTAAAAACAAAAAGATAATGGCAATATCCAATAAGATTATCAATTGGCAAAAGGATAATAAATATATAAATACTACATTATTAGTTGTTTTAGCTTTTATTACTTTAGCGGCTTTATTATATCCAATATCTACAAATTCAAATTCTCCAAGTAGTACATTTTTATTTGTATTATTCATATTATGTACAATAATATTTGTAACTGGATTCTTTAATGAAAAGTCAGAAAATAATAAACTTAATGAAAATTATGATACATTAATAGATTATTTAAAAGTATATGAAAAAGAAATAAATGAGAAGTCAAAATTACAACATGAGTTCAAAAATCAATTGATATTAATAAAAGAGATGGATACATCTAAAAAGGTAAAAAACTATATATCTAATTTACTTGGAGAAGATGAAGAAACTCAAAACAAGTTATTATTATCTTCATTAAAAGATGTTCCAAATGGTGGGCTAAAGGGTCTTATATATTATAAGTTAAATCATTTATCAGAAGATGTTGAATTACATATTCATGTTGGAAGTGATATTGATCAGAAAGTTTGGGATAAGATAAATTTGAATGACGCAAGTAAGATAGTTGGTATATTACTAGATAATGCGATTGATGCGATAAATAAAGAAGATAAAAAATATTTAGTTTTAGATTTAGACGAGTGTGATGATAATCTTATATTTACTGTATCAAATTCGTGCACTAAAAAAATAGATTTTGATAATTTAGATAAAGAAGGCTATTCAACCAAAGGTAAGAATCATGGATATGGATTACCTCTTTTGAACGATATAATAAGAAAAAATAAGAATGTAAAAATTAAAAGAGAATTAAATGGAATAATGTTTTCTACAAAAATATATATGAAGATATAAAAAGAAGCCGTAATTGGCTTCTTTAACTTTTAAAGTAAAATAGTTGGAATTTACTTTATTTAGTTTGTTATGGATTATTTAAGATTTTAGGACTATTTTTCAATTATGCTTCTAGGCATTTCTGGTTCATCTAGCCATAGCATTATACAACCTACATTTCCACCAATACCTAACCCAGCAATACTTTTTAGCACTCTAGCTAAGAAAGACATAGCACCACTCCTTCCATTAAAAGTTTAAACCATATGTCTTATAGTTATTGTAACTATGATTAAACATATGATAAGTAATAGGAAGTATTAAAATAACTTCAATAATCATTCCAAACAAAATCAAATTAGATAAGACATAATCTTTCATGAAAAGTATTATTAGCGATAGCAGTAGAGCACTAATAAAAGCTTTTCTTTTTTTTAGTAAACGTTTTTCCAATCTAATTATAGGAGCCTTTTTTGTATCTGCGGGTGCATATATGAATATACATATTAGACAGATACAAATAAGAAGAAATTTTAAAATTATTGATATTTTGATGATTTTCCCAATATAAGAAGAAAAAAGAAACAAAGCAGAAGAAGCAATCAAACAACTAAAGCTATTAGAAGCATGCATTCCACATGCATATTTTCTTATGAGGTTAAATGCTATTAAAACAATTATGAGCTCTTTAAATATTCCAAGCAATAATGCTATTGGAAATATAACAATAGTTTTTTGTATTGTTAAGTAAACTCCTTCCAATCCGTATCGATATTCATCAAGTTCAACATCAGTAATATTTGGATTATCATTTTTAATGACCCCAAGAGCCATTGATAAAAATTTCAACTTCATCCTATCACCAAAAACATAGTAACACAAAAAATTTTTATAATTACGATATCGGTCTCTAATGTAAAAAAGCAAGTTTCAATTGAAAAAACAAATAAATAAAATTAAAAAAATATACATTTAAGACATAAATATTAACGTTTCGAACAAATCCTATTGTTAACTCAAAATAAAATTGGTATATTTATTAAATCAAGGAGGTACACCGTGGTAGGGAAAGTAAAATGGTTTAATGATAGAAAAGGATATGGATTTCTAACAAACGAAAAAAACGAAGACATATTTGTTCATTTTACCACAATAAAATCAGAAGGTCATAGAACACTTATTCAAGGCGAGAAAGTTGAATTTACTTTAGTTGAAACAGAAAGAGGACTACAAGCAAAAAACGTTGTTGAAAAATCTGTTATTAGAGACTTAGATGAAGAATCCTGTGAATTAAGCAAGGAGCTATAAATTCATAAGGATTTTTTTATTGAAAAAAATAAAAAATATGATATACTTAAAGTAGAAAGGATGATCTTATGAAAATGAATATTCGTGGCAGTAAATTAGATGTAACATCTGCCATCCAAACATATGCTGAAAAGAAAATAAGTAAACTAGACAAATACTTTTCTAATTCAGAAGAATTAACAGCAAATGTTTTAATTAAAACACATGGAGAAAGGCAAATTGTAGAAGTTACAATACCAGCTAACAGAATGATTTTAAGGGCAGAAGAGTCAAGCGATGACTTATATAAGTCAATAGATTTAGTCTCAGAAAAACTTGAAAGACAAATCAGAAAAAATAAAACAAGAATGAAACAAAAACGAAATATTCCAAATGTAACTATGTTTGTAGACTTTGATACAGAAGAAGAACAATCAGAAGAAATGGTTACAAAAAGAAAAGTTGTTGATTCAAAACCAATGAGCGAAGAAGAAGCTATTCTTCAAATGAATTTAATAGGACACGATTTCTTCATTTTTAGAAATGTTGATACAACAACAGACTGTGTTATCTATAGAAGAAAAGCAGGAGATTATGGATTAATAGAAATAAAGTGATATAATCACTTTTTTTCTTTATAATGCTATTATTTTTCATATATTTTTGATAAAATATAACTTGTGGAAGGTGATAAAATTGAAATTTTTAAAAAAGATTTTTAATACAGAATACAAAGAATTAGAAAAATTTAAGAAACTTGCAAATGAAGTTATAAGTATAGATGATGAATATAGTAAATTAACAGATGAAGAATTAAAACATAAAACTATAGAATTTAAAGAAAGATTAAATAATGGAGAAACATTAGATGATATAAAAGTAGAAGCTTTTGCAACAGTAAGAGAAGCTGCCTATAGAGTTATAAAAGAGAAACCTTTCTTTGTTCAAATAGTAGGTGGTTTTGCAATTCATGAAGGTAATATAGCAGAAATGCGTACTGGTGAAGGTAAGACCTTAACATCAACAATGCCAGCATATTTAAATGCATTAACAGGTGAAGGGGTACATATAATCACTGTAAATGAATATCTAGCTGGTCGTGATGCAGCTTGGATGGGAGAAATATATCGTTTCTTAGGATTAACCGTTGGAGTAAACTATAGAGAATTATCTCCAAAAGAAAAACAAGAAGTTTATAATGCAGATATAACATACACAACAAATAATGAAGTTGGTTTTGACTACCTAAGAGATAATATGGTTGTAAAAGCATCAGATCGTGTTCAACGACCACTTAATTATGCAATAATTGATGAAGTTGACTCAATTTTAATTGATGAAGCAAGAACACCACTTATTATTTCAGGTGGAAGAGTTGATTCAGCAAACCTATATATTGATACTGATAAATTTGTAAAAACATTAAAAGAAAATAATGGTTATATTTATGATGAAAAAACAAAAACAGTAACATTAGATGATGACGGAATGAAAAAAGGTGAAAGTTATTTCAAGGTAGATAATTTATATGATATAAATAATACAAACTTAGTTCATTTTATAAATCAAGCATTAAAAGCAAATTATGCCATGAAGCGTGATGTAGACTATGTTGTAAAAGATGGAAGAGTAGTTATTGTAGACCAATTTACAGGAAGATTAATGGAAGGAAGAAGTTTTTCTGATGGATTACATCAAGCAATAGAAGCAAAAGAAGGCGTAGAAATTCAAAGTGAAATGAGAACACTTGCCACTATAACATTCCAAAACTTATTTAGAATGTATAAAAAGTTAGCTGGTATGACAGGTACTGCAAAAACAGAAGAAGAAGAGTTTAGAGATATATACAACATGTATGTTATACAAATTCCAACAAATAAACCAGTTGCAAGAATTGACTATGGAGATTTAATATTTACAACTCAAAAAGGTAAATATAAAGCTATAATAAATGAAATTAAAGAACGTCATAAAACTGGTCAACCAGTACTAGTTGGAACAATTGCTGTAGAAACAAGTGAACTTCTAAGCTCAATGCTAAAAAAAGAAGGAATTAAGCATGAAGTATTAAATGCTAAAAATCATGCAAGAGAAGCAGAAATAATAGCTCAAGCTGGTAAAAAAGGTGCAGTAACAATTGCAACAAATATGGCTGGTCGTGGTACAGATATAAAAATAGATGATGAAGTTAGAGCTTTAGGCGGACTATTTGTTATTGGTACTGAAAGACATGAATCAAGACGTATAGATAACCAATTAAGAGGTCGTTCAGGTCGTCAAGGAGATCCTGGTGAATCACAATTCTGTGTATCATTTGAAGATGAATTAATGGTAAGATTTGGGGGAGACAGAGCAAAAGCTGCTTTAGCACGTGTAGGAGCAGACGAAGATATGTCATTAAGACTAGGCTTTGTTTCTAAATCAGTGGAATCAGCTCAAAAAAGAATTGAAGGTAATAACTTTGATGCTAGAAAGAATTTGCTTCAATATGATGATGTAGTAAATCAACAAAGAGAATACATATATGAAAGAAGAAATGAAATACTAGATTCAGAATCAATTCATGATATTGTTATAGATACAATTAAGAACTTTATATGTAGTTTTGTAGAAAACCATATAGCTCCAGAAAATACATTAACAGAAGACGATCTAAATGAAATATTAGAATACACAAATGAACATTTATTAAAAAACAAATTATCTATTAGTGATTTAGAATCAAAGGGAATAGAAGAAGTAGAAGTTACAATAATAGATAGAGTTTTAAAAGAATATGAAGATAAATTAAGCAAGATACCCACAGATGTAGCAAATGAATTTGAAAAAGCTATAATGTTAAGAGTAATAGATACTAGATGGACAAATCATATAAGTACAATGTCTAATTTAAGAGAAGGTATAGGATTACGTGGTTATAGCGAAAACCCACTACGAGCATACACAGTTGAAGGATATGAATTATATGAAAATCTACTTGATTCAATAGATCAAGAAGTTACATTATTTTTACTTAATGCAGAAATAAGACAAAATATAGAAAGAAAACAAGTTATTAAAGGAGAAGCTGTAAACGATTCAACAAAGTTAAAAAAAGCCGCACCAAAAAGAACTAATAAAATAGGTAGAAATGACCCATGTCCTTGTGGCTCAGGAAAAAAATATAAGCAATGTTGTGGCAAGTAGTAGGAAATATAAGGGCTTGTGAGATTTATAAAAATTAAAAAATTGATAAAAATGGCCAATTATTGTCCAAAAAAGCAATTTTGTGTGCAAAATGTGTGCATAAATAAAAAAACTATGCACACATTTTATAAAAACCTTTATTTATAATGATTTAAGCTATGTAAAAAAATAAATTTATAATAAAATTTTATGTGATGAAGTAGTATTATGTCACTTTAGAGGGATAATACTGTTTTTTAGTAGTAAGGAGTGAAAAAAATGTTTAATTCAAAGAAAATATGGATAAAAAGATTAGACAAAGTAATGTTATGAAAAATCCAATTACACTTATCATAGAAGATAATGAAAGAGATAATAATTTAATTAGTTATCGTAAATATGGAAGTGAAGAAACTTACTCAATGTCTATTGATGAATTTATAGAATTTATGAAACAAGAAATAAAAAAAGATAAGAGGTGTGATAATGGAATATATTATTAGAAAAAAAGAGTTAAAAGATTGTGAAGATTGGATTAATGTAAATATTTCTAGTTGGAATGATAACTTGAAAGGGATAGTATCTGATAAATT
>CAKPMN010000003.1 GCA_934168005.1 uncultured Bacilli bacterium
GAAGTTAAGCACTTTTACGGCGAAGATAGTGTAAGCGAAAATAGCAAGTTGCCAATTTTTTTTTTGCTTTTTTTTAATTTTTTTTCTATTGAACTCTATTTTTAGGTTTGCTATAATTAGAGTGGTGATATAAATGGAATATAAAATTTCAATAAAAAATGAGCTGGAAATGATTGAATTAGCTCAAAATATAGAATCTGAAAAATTTAAAAATATGGTTATATGTTTAAATGGTGAGCTTGGAAGTGGAAAGACAGTTTTTACTAAAGCCTTTGCTGATGCAATGGAAGTAAAGGAGAGCGTAACTTCACCAACATTTTCAATTATAAAAGAGTATATGGGTGATATGCCTTTGTATCATATGGATGTTTATCGTCTTGATGGCGTGACTGATGGTGTTGGAATCGAAGAATATTTTAATAAAGATGGTGTAGTAATTATTGAATGGGCAGATACAATAAAAGATATTTTACCTGATAATAGATTAGATATAAAAATAACTGTTACTGGTGAAAATAAACGTAATTTAACAATTAATGCGATTGGTAAAGAATATGAAGAATTATGCGAGGCTGTCTTATGATAAGCCTTTTTTTAGATACTAGCTATCATGATTTAGTAATATCAATCTTTAATTTTAAAAAAGAGATTTATCATAAGACTATACCTAATAATAATGATTTATCAGTTAATTTATTACCAGAGATAAAAACTGCTTTTGATTCTATAGAAGTTCCAGTTTCATATCTAGAAAAAATTTATATTGTAACTGGTCCTGGTTCTTTTACCGGACTTAGAATTGGTCTTGCGTGTGCAAAAACGTTAGCATGGAGTTTAAATATAGGAATTGTTGAAATATCTGAATTAGAGTTTCTTGCAACCACAACTACTGATAAAAAATATATTGCCCCAATAATGGATGCTAGAAGAAATGCTTTGTATGCAGGACTTTATGATTCTAATTTAAACAATATTATTGTTGATTCTTATATAGATAGTAGTGCTTTTTTAGACGAAGTTGGTAGAAAAGTACCCGTAGAAGATGTAGAATTTGTTAGTTTTGATGAGTTTTCTACAATTAAAGTAGAAAAGCCTAAAACTGATGCGGTTAAGATTTTAGAAAAACATTTTCAAGATAAGATTAAAAACCCTCATTTAGTTATACCTAATTATTTAAAGAAAACAGAAGCGGAAGAAAAATTAAATGCTAATACACAAAATAACTGAAAATGATGTAGATAAAATTAAATTATGGATAAAAAAAGAATTTTCGACAGATACTTTTGAAAATACATTTTCTACAACTATAGGCTGTTACGAAGATGATATTATAGCTTTTCTAACATACAGTTTTATGTATGATAGAGCTGAGATAGATTATATATATGTAGATTTAAAGTATAGAAAAAATGGCATTGCCCAAGCTTTATTTAATGAGATGATTAATAACATAGGAAATGTTTCAATTTCTTTAGAAGTTAACGTTAATAATGAAGCAGCAATAGAATTTTATAAAAAGAATGGTTTTAAAATAGTTTCAAAAAGAGAAAAATATTATCAAGATGTTGATGGATATTTAATGGTAAGAGGTGAAGTATGAAAGATACATATATTTTAGCAATAGAATCTAGTTGTGATGAGACAAGCTGTAGCATTGTAAAAAACGGTGCTTATGAAATCTCTAATATTGTTTTGTCCCAAATTGATGTTCATACATTATATGGTGGTGTTGTCCCTGAAATTGCATCGCGTATGCATATTGAGGTAATAACAAAAGTAATAGAAGAAGCTTTATTTAAGTCAACTTTAACTATGAATGATATAGATGCGATTGCGGTAACATATGGCCCAGGTCTTATTGGTTCACTTCTTGTAGGTGTTACAGCGGCTAAAACACTAGCATATGTTTATAATAAACCATTAGTTCCAGTACATCATATAGCAGGACATATATATGCTAATAACTTGGTTTCACCTATGGAATTTCCATTAATGGCTTTAGTTGTTAGTGGAGGTCATACAGAGCTTGTTTATATGAAGGAAGATTATAATTTTGAAGTAATAGGATCAACTTTAGATGATGCTGTTGGAGAGGTATATGATAAAGTTGCCAGAGTAATTGATATTGGATATCCTGGTGGTCCTAAAGTTGATGAATTAGCTCATATCGGCGAAGATACTTATGATTTACCTTTACCACTAGATGATTCATCATTTAATTTTAGTTTCAGTGGATTAAAAAGTGCAGTTATAAACTTAAAACATAATGAAGAACAAAGAGAAAATACAATAAGAAAAGAAGATTTAGCAACATCTTTTCAAAATAGAGTTGTTGAGATAATTACTAAAAAAACTATGCATGCATTAAAAGAATATGATTGTAAAAATTTAATCATAGCAGGTGGTGTTTCTGCTAATAAAGGCTTAAGAGAGAAATTTAGCAATTTATGCAGTAGGGAAGGTATTAATTTAACTGTTCCAGATCTTAAATATTGTACTGATAATGCTGCTATGATAGGAGCAGCTGGATATTATGCATATAAATTAGGAAGAAGAGCGGATTTATCACTAAATGCTAAAGCAACCGATTCTTTAAAATAAAAAACTTCAAATGAAGTTTTTTTTAGTCTAATATTTTATCAACAAGACCATAATCAACAGCTTCTTTTGCAGTTAAAAAATAATCTCTTTCTGTATCTTGTTCTATTTCTTTAATGTCTTTTCCTGTATTTTTTGCTAGCATTTGATTTAATTTTTCTTTCATTTTTAATATTCTTTCTGCTGCTATTTTGATTTCTGTTGCTTGACCTTCTACTCCTCCAAGTGGTTGATGAATCATTACTTCTGAATTAGGTAAAACAAATCTTTTTCCTTTTTTTCCACTGGATAATAAGAAAGCTGCCATTGATGCTGACATTCCGATGCATATAGTTGATACATCACTTTTAATAAAATTCATTGTATCATATATTGCCATTCCTGCAGTAACACTGCCTCCTGGTGAATTTATATATAAACTTATATCATTATTGTTAATAGAATCTAAATATAATAGTTCTGCAACTATTGTATTAGCTGATTCATCTTTTATTTCTCCAGATAATATGATAATTCTATCTTTTAAAAGTCTTGAATAGATATCGTATGAATATTCTGTTCCACCTTTTTTTTCAATAATACTTGGTATGATCATATTTTACCTTCTTTCTACTTTTATATTAGTTATAATTCTTGTTTTTATTCTAAAAAATATGTGACAAAGTTTTAAATATTTGATATACTTATATAGAATAAAAGAATAGAGGGAAGCCTATGGAAAAGAAGATTAGTGTAAATTTTAAAGATAGTGAAGTTAAAGAATTTGATTATGGTGTTACTTTATATGAAGTAAGTAAATCTTTTTCTCAGTATTATAATTATCCTATATTAATTGGAACTATTGATAATGATATAGCTGAATTGTCTGATAAGTTAACTAGAAGCTGTAAGGTTGACTTTTATGATCGTAGTAGTGAAGTAGGAAATAGTATTTATTCTAGATCTACTCAATTTTTACTTGTATTAGCGGTAAAAGAGTTATTTGGAAGTAACATAGAAGTTACTATTGAACATTCAATTGATAAGGGATATTACTGTGAAATAGAAGGAATAGATATAGATAAACCAAATATATGTGATTTGGAAGATAAAATGCATGAGCTTGTTAAGGAAGATTTATTAATAAACAAATTTAGTGTTTCAAGACTTGATGCGATGAAATATTTTGAAAAGAAAAAGATGCTTGATAAAGTTAAAGTATTAAAATACATAAGCAATACTTATATTAATCTATATAATATAAAAGGTTACTATGACTATTTTTATGGTAAACTTGCTTACTCAACTTCTCAAATTGATGAATTTAAATTAACTTATATTAAAGGAAATGGTTTTGTTCTTTCTTATCCTACATATTATAATCCAGAATGTACATTAGATTATGTTCATCATCAAATGCTTTTTGATAAATTCTTAGATTATACTAACTGGGGAAAAAAGGTTGGAATAAGTAATGCGTATGATTTGAATAATGCAGTTTCACAAGGAAAAGCTGGAGATGTAATTAGATTAGCAGAAGCTTATTATGATAACCAAATTGCTGATATATCAGAAAAGATAGTGTCTAATAGTAATATTAAATTAGTTTTGATTGCTGGTCCTTCTTCTTCTGGAAAAACAACATCTTGTAAAAAATTAGCTGTAAGTCTTGAAAGCAAAGGGTTAAGACCACATCAAATATCTATGGATGATTATTTCTTTGATCGTGATAAAACTCCTAAGTTAGAAAATGGAGAGCTTGATACTGAATCAATAAATGCAATTGATATAACTTTATTTAATAAACATTTAATGAAACTATTAAATGGTGAGAAAGTTGAAATTCCAACTTATAACTTTGTTTTAGGAAAAAGAGAATATAATGGACGCCACTTACAAATTGGAAAATCTGATATTATTTTAATTGAAGGTTTGCACTGTTTAAATGAAGATTTAACTATGGCGATTGATCGTAGTTTGAAATTTAAAATTTATATCAGTCCTTTGACTCAACTTAATATTGATAAACATAATCGAATTCATACAAGTGATACTAGAAAGCTTAGAAGAATTGTTAGAGATAATAAGTTTAGAGGTTATGGAGCTAGTGCTACTTTAAGAAAATGGAGAGATATACGTGATGGGGAGGAAAAATATATTTTCCCTTATCAAGATGATGCTGATTGTATGCTAAATTCTGCTTTAATATATGAAATAGGTGTTTTAAAGACATATGCTGAACCACTTTTGTTTAATGTAGAAGAAAGTGATCCTGCTTATCCAGAGGCTTTAAGACTTATTAATTTCTTAAGGAATTTCTTACCAATTCCTTCTGAGGATATTCCAAATGATTCAGTTATTCGTGAGTTTATTGGAAATAGTTGTTTTTATAAATAGAAAAGAGGATTTATTATGATAAAAGTTGCTATTAATGGATTTGGACGTATAGGTCGTATAGTTTTTCGTATAATGGAAGAAGATCCTAGATTTGAAGTTGTTGCAATAAATGATTTAACTGATGCAGAACAACTTGCATATTTGTTAAAATATGATACTTCACATAGAAATTATAGAGTTGATGAAATATCTAATACTGATGATTCTATAATTGTTGGTGGTAGAAGTATTCGTGTTTATGCAGAAAAAGATCCTATTAATCTTCCATGGAAAGAACTTGGAATAGATGAAGTATTTGAATGTACTGGTTTATTTACTGATAAAGAAAAAGCTTATAGTCATATTAAAGCAGGTGCTAAGAAAGTTATTATTTCAGCTCCAGCAAAGGGTGATTTAAAGACTGTTGTTTACAATGTTAATGAATCAATTTTAGATGGTACAGAAGAAGTTATAAGTGCTGCAAGTTGTACAACTAACTGTTTGGCTCCAGTTTTAAATGTATTAGAGAAAACTTTTGGTGTTGAAAAAGGTTATATGACAACAGTACATGCTTATACCAATGATCAAGCTATATTAGATGTTGCTCATAAAAAAGGTATAAAGGCTCGCCGTGGTAGAGCGGGAGCTGCTAATATTATTCCATCTTCAACAGGAGCTGCTAAAGCAATAGGTCTTGTTATTCCATCATTACAAGGTAGATTGTCTGGTAGTGCTCTTAGGGTTCCAACTACTACTGGATCTGTTGTTGATTTAACAGTTGAGTTAAAGAAAAATGTAACAGTTGAAGAAGTTAATAATGCTATTAAAGCAAATGTTAATGAAACATTAGGATATACTGAGGATCCAATTGTTTCTAGTGATATTATTGGCTCACATTTAGGATCTTTAGTTGATGGATTATTGACTGAAGTATTAGAAGTTGATGGAAAACAATTGGTTAAAGTTATTGCTTGGTATGATAATGAAATGGGATATAGTTCTCAAATGGTTCGTACAGCAGCATATTTAATGAAATAATTAAATTTAAAAAATGAAAAATAATTTCTTAATAGAAATTATTTTTTTTAATTGTATATAATATATTTTTCAAACTTAAAGATTCAAAAAATGTTAAATTGTTCATTTTTAAAATATTTAAGTGTATGTTAAAGTTTATTAGAAGATGTATAGAAAGGAGAGATATGGAACCGATAAAACCTTCTAAAATATGGGAAAGAATACTTATGAGTGGTGATTTAGATGAAATAAATTTTTTACTTCATTTAGTGTTAACAGATGAAGAATCTATAAAAGTTATTTTAGAAAGATTAAAACAATTTACAATAGATGATTTAGATGTTAAAGTTAATATTAATTGTTTTTAACTATTGATTATTTATTTTTAGATGCTATAATATATTTATATATTGAAATGCGATGACTGGCTTGGAAACCAAGAGCAATATACTATTGAGAGATTCTAGTAGAATAAATAGAGTGGAACCGCGCTTATGCGTCTCTATAAAATGCATGGATCTCTCTTTTTTTATGAAAGGGTGATTATATGGCTTCAATGGAAGAATTAGTAAATTATTGCAAACAATATGGATATATATTTCAAGGAAGTGAAATATATGGAGGACTTGCTAATACTTGGGATTATGGTCCACTAGGTTCTAGACTTAAAAATACAGTTAAAGATTGTTGGAGAAAACGTTTTATTCAACAAAGAAATAATGCTTATGAGGTAGATGCTGATATATTAATGCATCCTAGAGTTTGGGAAGCATCTGGACACGTTGGATCTTTCTCTGACCCTCTAGCTGATTGTAAAGAATGCAAAACTCGTCATAGAGTTGATAATTTAATTAATGATTTTTCATCTTCATCAATAGGTGATGCTATGAGTAATGAAGAAAGAATGGAATATATTAGAACTAATCATGTTCCATGTCCAAAATGTGGTAAGTGTAATTTTACAGATGTTAGGGAATTTAATTTAATGTTTTCAACTCAAAGAGGTGTAACAACTGATTCTAAAAACACAATTTATTTAAGACCTGAAAATGCACAAGGAGAATATGTTAATTTTTTAAATGTTCAAAGAACTATGAGAGCTAAATTACCTTTTAGTATCGGTCAAATAGGTAAAGCTTTTAGAAATGAAATAACTCCAGGTAACTTTACTTTTAGAACAATTGAATTTGAACAAATGGAATATCAAACTTTTTGTAAAGAGGGTACTGATTTAGAAATATATGAATATTTTAAAGAGTATGGTAAAAAATTCTTTATGGATTTGGGATTACCTGAGGAAAAATTAAGATTTCATGATCATGAAAAACTTGCTCATTATGCTAAAGCTGCTTGCGATATAGAATACAAGTTTAATTTTGGTTGGGGAGAAATTAATGGTACTCATAACCGTACAAATTTTGATTTAACTCGTCATCAAGATTATTCTGGAGTTGCTCAAACTTACTTAGATCCAGATACAAATGAAAAATATATACCATATATTATTGAGTCTACTTATGGACTTGATCGTACAATTTTAGCATTACTTGATGAGGCTTATACAGAAGAAACTTTAGAAAATGGTGATACAAGATTAGTATTAAAATTAAACCCTGTTTTAGCTCCATATAAAGTGGCTGTATTACCTTTAATGAAGAAACTTCATAGTGATAAAGCTAAAGAAATATTAGAAGAGTTACAAAAACATTTTATGACTACTTATGATGATGCTGGTAATATAGGAAAACGTTATCGTAGAAATGATGCGATAGGTACTCCTTATTGCATTACTGTAGATGATGATACCATAAATAATGGAACTGTTACATTAAGAGATCGTGATACCATGGAACAAATTGTATTACCTTTGTCTGAAGTAGTATCTTATGTAGAAAAAAATATTCAATTTTAAAATGAAAAAGAAATTTTATATTTCTTTTTTTATTATTATGTGTTAAAATGGTTTTATAGTGAAGGAATATAAGGAGGAATAAAATGGGAATTTTAAAAAAATGGATGAATGGTGATGATCCAGATGTTTTTTCTACTAATACAGCTGTAGATGAATATTACGAATTAACTCCTGAAGACGCATTACAAGAAAATGATGGAAGAAGCAAAATGATTCTTTTAGAACCAAGAGCTTATTCTGAATCTCAACAAATAGCTGATCATTTAAAGATGAGAAATACTGTTGTTGTTAACTTAAAAAGAGTTACTTCAGATCAAGCTAAGAGAATAGTTGATTTTTTAGCGGGAACTATTTATGCAATTGGAGGAGATTTACAAAAAATTGGTAGTGGAATATTTTTATGTACTCCTAACAATATAAATATTCAAGGAAAAATTACTGATGAAACTCAAGGAAAAGATATTCATGATAATAGTGATATAAATATTGAGTGGTAGAAAGGGTAAGTGTGCTACTAAGTAGCACTAGGGTTATAATATGGAAAAATTTAGTAGAACACTTCGTGGTTATAATCCAGATGAGGTTAATCGCTATTTAGATAAAGTTATTAATCAGGTAGAAGCTATTATTTCTGAAAACAAGAAAAAAGATGCTAAATTAAATGAACTTTCTAAATTAGAACAAGAAAACGAAAAATTAAAATCTAGATTAGAACAATATGAAAAACTAGAAGAAACTATGAATAAAGCTATATTAATGGCTCAAAAAACTTCTGAACAGATTAAGTTAGCTGCTCATGATGAATCTGAAATTTTGTTAGAAGAAGCAAAAAAGAATGCTAATCGTATAGTTAATGAAGCATTACTTAGAGCTGAAAAAACAGAACATGAAGCAAATCTACTTAGAAGAAATATTAATATCTTCAAAAAACGTGTTCGCGATATAGTAGAAGCACAATTAGAAGTAGTAGATGAGTTTGATAAGATAGATTTATAAAACAAATGAAAAAGACGGTACTATGATAAATTTTTAGAGAGTATGTGGTTGGTGCAAACATATAATGAATTATAGTATAGATCACTTTGGATGTGTTTTTGTTAAAAGCAATTACCGGTAACGCGTTATAGTTTTGAGATATCTTTTGATATAAAATAAGGTGGTACCACGTAATCACGTCCTTATATAGGATGTGATTTTTTTTGGAGGAAAATATGAATATAATTTTATTGATAATAGGTTTTATAATTTTAATTAAGGGTGCGGATATATTTGTAGATGGCGCATCAAGTTTAGCTAGCAACTTTAAAGTTCCAAAAATATTGATAGGTCTTACAATTGTAGCATTTGGAACTAGTGCACCAGAGTTTGCTGTATCAATTAAATCTATGCTCTCAAATAATGGAGACATAGTTCTTGGAAATGTAATAGGAAGTAACATTTTTAATATTTTATTAATACTAGGTGTAGCAGGAATGATTTATCCTCTTACTGTAAAAAAGGATACTGTAAAAAAAGAGTTACCTATGGTCTTACTTATAACATTAGCTTTCTCTGTTTTACTATCTGATAATTTATTTGAAAATACTAAAAATATTTTTACAAGATCTGATGGTATAATAATTTTACTTTTTTTCTCAATATTTTTATATTATTTAATTTCAATAGCTCTTAAAGATAGAGGAGTAAAAAAGGTAGAAGAGCCCAAATATAATTTATTAAAATCTATTATATTTACAAGTCTAGGAATAGGTGCTATTATACTTGGAAGTAATATGGTTGTGGAAGAAGCTGTTGTTTTAGCTAATAAAGTTGGTATATCTGAAAAGATTATAGCTCTTACGATTATAGCTTTTGGTACATCCTTACCAGAGTTAGTTACTTCGGTAGTTGCTTCTATAAAAAAAGAAACAGATTTAGCTATTGGAAATGTAATAGGAAGTAATATCTTTAATATTTGTGTTGTTATAGGAATTCCTGCATTACTATTTGGAGATATAGAGGCTATTTCATTTACTTATATAGATTTAGGAGTATTATTGCTTTCAAGTTTGATACTTTGGTTATTTACTTTTAGAGATTATAGAATATCTAAACGTGAAAGTTTAATATTATTAGTTATATTTATAACTTATTATACTTATGTATTGATATAGGAGGATTTATGAAGAATTTTAAAGAATTGGACAAAAGAGATGCATTTAAAGTTGAAACTGATATTTTAAATGATTGGAAGAAAAGAAATATTTTAAATGAAACTATTGAAAATAGAAAAGATGCGAAAAATTGGGTTTTTTATGATGGACCTGCTACTGCTAATGGAATGCCAGGATTACATCATATGGTTGCCAAATTTTTAAAGGATAGTTTTTGTAAATATCAAACAATGAAAGGTAATAGAGTTCTAAGAAAAGTTGGATGGGATACTCATGGCTTACCTGTTGAAGTAAATGTTGAAAAAAAACTAGGATTTACTGGTAAGAGTGATATTGAAAAGTATGGAATTGAAAAGTTTAACAAATTATGTAAAGAGACAGTATGGGACAATGAGGCAGCATTCAGAAGATTAACTGAAGAAATGGGTCAATTTATTGATTTGGATAACAGATATATTACATATGATAATAATTATATTGAAACTGAATGGTGGATATTAAAAAAGTTTTTTGATGAAGGATTATTTTATGAGGGTGTTAAGATTATGCCTTGGTGTCCAAGATGTGGAACAGGTCTTGCTTCACATGAAGTTGCTCAAGGGTATAAAGAAGTAGACGCTAATACAGTTATAGTTCCTTTTAAAATGGTAGATGAGGATACTTACTTTTTAGTTTGGACAACAACTCCTTGGACTTTAATTTCTAACGTTGCTTTGTGTGTTAATCCTGATGAAGATTATGTCAAGGTAGAATCAAAAGGATATAAATTTATATTAGCTAAAGCTTTAGTAAACAGTGTTTTAGGTGATGAGTATCAAATACTTGATACATTTAAAGGTTCAAGCTTAGAATATGTTAAATATGAACAATTAATACCTTCATTAGAAGTTAATGGAAATGCTTTCTTTGTAACATGTGATAGTTATGTCACTATGTCTGATGGAACTGGTGTAGTTCATATTGCCCCAGCATTTGGAGAAGATGATGCTAAGGTTGGAAAGAAATATAAATTAGCTTATGTTAATCCGGTTGGAGAAGATGCTCGTTATACTGAAGGTTTATGGAAAGGTATGAATATCTTTGAAGCTGATTTGGAAGTTATTAAATATTTAAAAGAAAATGATAAATTATTTAAAAAACAAAAAATTAAACATGATTATCCACATTGTTGGAGATGCGATTCACCTTTAGTTTATTATTCTAGACCTTCTTATTATTTAGAGGTTACTAAATTAAAAGATAAAATTATAGAAGAAAATAATAAAGTTAATTGGTTCCCATCTTTTGTTGGTGAAAAACGTTTTGGAAATTGGCTTGAAAATATGAATGATTGGGCAATTTCTAGAAATAGATATTGGGGGACTCCTCTTCCTTTATGGAGATGTACTTGTGGACATATGGAAATGATTGGCTCAAGAGATGAATTAGCTGATAAAGCAATTGAAAAGGTAGATTCAAAAACTATAGATTTACATAGACCTTTTGTTGATGATATTCATCTAACATGTCCAAAGTGTGGAAATAAAATGACTAGGGCAACTGAGGTTATTGATTGTTGGTTTGATTCTGGTGCAATGCCATTTGCTCAATATCATTATCCTTTTGAAAATAAAGAACTATGGGAAAGTCAATATCCTGCAGATTTTATAGCTGAAGGTATTGATCAAACAAGAGGATGGTTTTATTCATTATTAGTGTTGGGTGTTTTTGTAACAGGTAAAAGTCCTTATAAAAATGTTTTAGTAAATGAGTTATTACTTGATAAACATGGTCAAAAGATGCATAAGAGTAAAGGAAATGCTGTTGAACCATTTTCTATTATTGAAAAATATGGTGCTGATACTGTAAGATTTTATTTAGCTTATGTATCACCAACTTGGACTCCTTTAAAATTTGATGAGGATGGTTTAAAAGAAGTATATTCTAAATTCTTTAACCCTTTAAAGAACACTTATTCATTCTTCCAAACTTATGCAAATATTGATGGTATTGATATTAATGAATGTAATGTTAATTACGAAGATAGAGAAGAAATTGATAAGTGGTTACTTTCTAAATATAATAAATTAGTACGTGATTGTACTAAAGCATATGATGAATATGATTTAAATCAAGTAGTAAGAGCTATTACAAATTTTGTATCAGAAGATTTATCTAATTGGTATATTAGAAGAAATAGAAATCGTTTTTGGGCATCAGAACTTGATATTTCTAAAAAATCTGTTTATATAACTACTTATGAAGTACTAAATGGTATTTGCCGTTTAATAGCTCCTGTTGTACCTTATACTACTGAGGAAATATATAAAGATTTAACTGGGGAAGAATCTGTTCATTTAGCTGATTTTCCTAAATATAATGAAGCTTATATCAATGGAACTATTGAAGAAAAAATGGATTTGGTTCGTAGTTTGATTAGTATTGGAAGATTTGTTCGTGAAGAGACTAAAATAAAAGTTAGACAACCTTTAAGTGAGGCTTTAATTGATGGTAAGTCAAAAAATATAATTGGTGATTTAGTAGATTTAATTAAAGAAGAATTAAATGTTAAGAAAATAGTATTTGTTTCTGATTTAGGTGAATATATGAATTTTTCTATTAAACCTAATTTTAAAGTTGTTGGAAAAGTTTTAGGTTCAAAAATGAAAGAATTCCAAGAAAAGCTAGAAAAATTAAATGAAGAAGAAATTAATAAATTAAATTCTGATCAAACTATAATGTTAACATTAGCTGGTGAAGAAATAGAAGTAACAAAAGAAATGATTGAAATTAGAATAACAGCTAAGGAAGGCTTTGATGTTGCATCATTAAATAATAATTTCATTATTTTAAATACTACTTTAACAGATGATTTGATATTAGAAGGAATTGCTCGTGAGTTTATTTCAAAAATCCAAAATATGAGAAAAAATAATGATTATAATATTATGGATCGTATTAATGTTTTATATAGTGGCGATGATTTAGTGTTAGAAGCTATTTCTAAATATAGTAATGAAATAAAAAAAGAGATTTTAGCTGATAATATAACTATAAAAGAACAGCAAGAAAAAGTTGATTTAAATGGTCATGATGCTACTATTAAAGTCGATAAAATATAAAAAGAATTGGTTATTTTTGACCAATTCTTTTTTCATCTAATAAGTTTTTATTTAAATATGTTATTTCCATTAGTTTCCAAATTAAGAATTCATTGTAATTTCCTAGTTCTATATCATCTGCCATTAAATCGAATTGTGGAATATGGTATCTTACTAATCCTTCTAATGTTCCATTTAAGAAATCTCCATCTTTTCTATTTAAACTATCAATTACTTCTTTTAAATCTAGTATTTTCTTTTTATCAACTTTATAATCTTCTAAAACTCTTTCTATAAAGTATTCATCATCTGGGAATATTATATTGTTTATGACTAATATTCTTTCAACTTTGCTTAAAGAAATTTTAGTGTTTATATCAATTCTTATCTCTTTGCCTGAATTTATTTTAGCTACTTCTAAAATATCTCTCATTTTAATATTTTTTTTATTTCTTCTCATATTGATTAGTTTTGCATTAGCAAAACCTTTTATTAATTTATATCTTTCTTCTATTCCTGCATACTGGAAATCTTTTTCTTTTATTATATTTTGATAATGAAATGCCATAAATCCTCCTTTGTATTAAATATTATACATTAAAGTTTTTATATTTCAAGATTGTTTATCCATTATTTTTCCTGTATAATCGATATATGGATGTGATAATATGAAAATAAAATATGAGTTATTGAATAAAGATAATAATGCTAGATATGGCCTTTTGCATACAAATCATGGTACTTTTGAAACTCCTATGTTTATGCCAGTTGGTACTCAAGCTACTGTTAAGTCATTATCTCCAGAACAAGTTAAAGCTTGTAATAGTGCAGTTGTACTTGCAAATACATATCATTTATGGTTAAGACCTGGTGAAGATATTGTAGAAAAAGCTGGTGGCCTTCATAAATTTATGAATTATGATGGACCTATTTTAACTGATAGTGGAGGATTTCAAGTTTTTTCTTTAACTAATAATAAACAAAAAGATATTGTAGAAGAAGGCGTTCATTTTAAAAGTAATTTAGATGGAAAAGCTTTATTTTTAACACCTGAAGATTCTATACATATTCAAAATAAGTTAGATAGTGATATAGCAATGAGCTTTGATGAATGTCCACCTTATCCTGTAACTTATGATTATATGAAGCAAAGTGTTGAAAGAACTTTAAGATGGGCTAAAAGAGGAAAGATGGTTCATTCAAATGAAAATCAGTCTTTATTTGGAATAGTTCAGGGTGGAGAATTTGAAGATTTAAGAAAATATAGTGCGCTTGAAACAGTCAAAATGGATTTTGATGGTTATTCAATTGGTGGTACTTCTGTTGGTGAAGATAAGGTTACAATGTATCATATGATTGATTATGCGATTAAATATTTACCAGAAGATAAGCCAAGATATTTAATGGGAGTAGGAGATCCTATTGATTTACTTGAAGGTGTTGAACGTGGAGTTGATATGTTTGATTGCGTTTTACCAACGCGTCTTGCAAGACATTCTAATGCGTTTACAAGAAGTGGAAAAATTAATATTAGAAATGCTAAATTCAAAGAAGACTTTACTCCTATTGAAGATGGATGTGATTGTTATGCATGTCGTAATTATACTAAAGCTTATATTCGTCATTTAATGGTATGTGAAGAAACTTTTGGCTCTACATTACTTTCTATTCATAATATTCGTTTTTTAATTAAAATGATGGAAGAAATTCGCATAGCTATCAAAAATAATACATATTCTTCTTATAAGGAGGAATTTATGAAAAAATATTTAGGTGATAAGAATGTATAAATTGTTTACTACAAATTATATTATTTCTAGTAAATTTAATAAAAAAATTGTTATGATTTCTGATATTCATTATTATGATAAAAAAATGAGTAGTATTCTTAATAAAGTAGTTTCAGAAATAAAAACTATTCATCCTTCATATATATGTATACCAGGTGATATAATTGATGAAAGATATATATGTGATAAAGAGATATTTATTGACTTTTTAAATGAATTATCTTCTATATCACCAGTTATTGTTAGTATTGGAAATCATGAAATTAAAACTAAGACTGATCATGAAAGTTTCTATGATAAAAAACTATTTAAAGAAATAAGAAAAATTAATAATTTATATCTTTTAGAAAATGAAAGTATTGAACTTGATGAATTTTCTTTTACAGGTCTTTATTTTAAAGAAGAGGCTTACAAAGAAAATAAGAGTTCAGAAGAAGAGATAAGAAAAGTTATTGATAAATATTTTAGAAATGGTATTAAAAGTGATAAATATAAGATAGTTTTAAGCCATTCTCCATTTGTGTTGGCATCTGTTAAAGATAGTAAACTTTATCAGGATTCTGATTTAATATTATCTGGTCATACACATGCGGGTATAACACCCATTATTTTTCATAAGATAACTAAAAGGGTTTTTGTTTCACCGGCTAAGCATATACTTCCAAAAGACTCTTATGGATATTTAAAGAAACATAAAACTATAGTTTCTTCCGGTATTATTAGACTTTCTCACTTTAATCCATTTAGAAAATTTAATTTTTTATTTAAGGGTGAAATTGTAGTTATAGATTTATAAAAGAGCAGACTATTTGTCTGCTTTTGCTTTAAAATTAATTCCAATCATACTTCCTAGAGTTGTTGATATAATAAGTATTATGTAATAAATAGTGTTTTTAAATTCGAATTTATTTTTTAGAATAAGAGATATTATAAACATTAATAATATTATTATAAGTCCCTGTTTAATTCCTTCTAGCCATCCTTTTTGTGTAGATTTTTTTCCAGTTATTATTCCACCAATAAAAATAGATATTATAGGTATAAGTATTTTAAACAAAGCAGTTGTATTTCCTTTTATTATTTCAAAATAACTTAAAGTAGTTGTCATAAGAGTTAAAAGTAATATTAATAAAAATATTATACCAATACTAATACCTATTTTTTTTAAATAATTCATATAATCACCTAATTTACTTTATTCTTTGAATAAAAAAATATAACTGTTTCATAATTAAATAGGTGATAATATGTATATAACATTAGTAATAAAAACATTTATTTTGTATTTTTTTATTGTTTTAGTTTATAGAATAATGGGAAAAAAAGAGGTTGGAGAATTAAGCATAATTGATCTTATTGTTACTATACTAATTGCTGAACTAGCTGCTATTAGTATAGAAAACTATAAAAGTTCTATACTTATTTCAATACTTCCAATAGTTGTTTTGGTAATCATTCAGATTTCTTTAAGTTATCTAAGTATTAAATCAAATGGCATCAGGAATTTTATTGATGGGAAACCTAGTGTTATTATAAAAAATGGTAAAATTAATTTTTCTTTAATGAATAAAATTAGGTATAGTTTAGATGACTTATTGAGTCAATTACGAGATAAAGAAATAAGAAGTCTAGATGAAGTTGAGTATGCAGTATTAGAAAACAGTGGAACATTATCTGTTTTTAAAAGTGGTAAAGATTATCCGATGCCTCTTATATTAGATGGTCAAATTGATTATGATACACTAAATGAAATTAATAAAACTGAATCGTGGTTGTATAGTCTTTTAAAGAAAAAAACATTATTAGTAGAAGATATTTTCTATGCTTTTTATAAAAATAACCAATTATATATAATTAAAAAGAGTGAAGTCATATAACTGTTTTACATTTTTATAATTTTTTGTTATAATGATAAAAATAGAAAGTGGTGGCTTATGGATAATCAAAAAGATATTTTTGGAAGAGATTTAAGTGAATTAGAAAATAATAATACACAAAATATTTCTAATACAAGTCAAGAAAATAGTTATATTCAAGTAGAACAACCTGTAATTAATCAACAAACAACTCAAACACCAATTTCACAAGTTCCTCAAAATCAAGGAATTTTTGTACAAAATGGTGCACAAACTGTAGAATCTACTAATCAAGATGTTAATACGCAAAATGTTGTAGAAGAAGTAGTTGAAAAACCAACTAGTGTTGTAGAGTTTGTTGATCCAAATATAAGTGTGAAAGATGATAGTTATAATGAGATGCCTTTTGTTGGTGTTAATCAAAGTGATATGACTGTAACAGAAGAAAATATAATGGATAAACAAATAGAAGTTAATGATAATATGAAGCCAGTAGAAGAAGTTGTTGATGAGAATTCTGGATTAAAATTTTTATTAGTTATTGGGATAATTTTAGCAATTGCTATTATTTTATTACCTGTATTTTTAAAATTATAAAAGAAGTACATTGTACTTCTTTTATTTTTGGATTGATAACTCTATTATTTTATTAATGTCATCATCATTTTCTTTAATATTCTTATGTAACTCATTACATTTATCGCACTTATATATTATTTTATAAGTATCTTTGAATTTTTCTATACCTATAGGTCTTAATAATCCTTTGCACTTATTCATCCTATCTCCAGGATTTATATCTACATGTTTAGAAAATAAACAATAAGGACAGTGATCTCTTGCTGTATATGATGATTTATCTACATGTTTTCCACAGTTTTCGCAAATAAATTCTTCATTAATCATATTAAATTTTTTCATAAAATCACCAAAAAAATTATATCATAAGTCCATAAAAAAACAAAATGTATGATATAATATTTTTAATGTGGTGATATTATGAAGTATGAGATTAAAATAAATGAATTTGAAGGACCTCTTGACTTACTTCTTCATTTAATAAAATCTTCTGATATGAATATTTTTGATATAAATCTAGCAGTTATAACTAATCAATATTTAGATTATATTGAGGCTATGGAAGAAATGAATTTAAATGTTGCAAGTGAATATTTAGTTATGGCGGCAGAACTAATAGAAATAAAATCTTCTATACTTCTTCCAAAACCAGTTATAGAGGAAGATTCTTATGAAGAAGATCCAAGAGAAGCTTTAATTGAAAGATTGCTTGATTACAAAAAGTATAAAGAAGTTACTTCTTCATTTAAAGAGTTAGAAGAAAAAAGAAATCAAGTATATACAAAATGTCCTGAAAATTTGAAAGCTTATACAAATTATGATATTGATACAATGAGTAATATTGATTTATCAATGTTAGTTGAAGCTCTTAATAAATTTTTAGAAAGAAAAGAAGAAGAAAAGCCACTTCATACAACTGTTACTACAAAAGAATATTCTGTTAAAGAAAGAAGTAGAGAAATAAGATCTTTACTCCATCAAAAGAAAAAACTATCATTCAATGAATTATTTGATATACCAAGAAAAGATTATGTTATAGTTACATTTTTATCCATTCTTAGTATGTGTAAAAAAAGTGAGATAGAAATTAAGCAGGAAAATAATTTTGATGATATTTATTTAAGCCTAAGGAGTGATGATTAATGAAAACTGGTGTTTTAGAAGGCTTACTTTTCATAGTTGGAGAAGATGGTCTTGATATAAAACAAGTTGAAGATACATTGGAGTGTTCTTATGAAGATGTAAAAAAGATGATAGGTGAACTTTGTAATATATATAATGATGAAAAGAGAGGATTAAAATTAGTTGTATATGGCAATAGACTTAAGCTTACCACAAAGCCAGAACATAGAAAGTTTTATGAAAAATTAGCAGCAGATGATGATTCATATTTATCACAAGCAGCTTTAGAAACTCTTGCAATAATTGCTTATAATGAACCTATAACTTGTATAAAGATAGATGAGATAAGAGGAGTAAGCAGTAGACATATGGTTAGAAAACTTATTTCCAAAAATTTAATTAAAGAGGTTGGCAAATCAGATTTACCAGGTCGACCTTTAATGTATGGTGTTACAGATGAGTTTTTAGACCATTTTGGTTTATCTGCAACAAGTGAACTTCCAGAATTAAAAGAAGTTGAATTAACCAAGGAAGATGAAGATTTATATCAAACTAGGTATAACGATGAAAAAGAAAATTAGTTTATATAAATATAATTGAATATTAATTATTAATTGTGTTAAAGATGTGATATAACATTAACAAGGTGATTTTATGAGTATTAGAATTGTACCAATGGATTTAAATAATTCAGAGTTTTTAGGAAAAGTTATTCCACAAATTCAAAATGATTATTTTGTCAATTATTTAAATAATGACGGATGGTATAAATATCAAAAGTCAGGTATTGAAGCAGAAAATGGAGATTTATTATTATTTCAAATAAATAATTTAATTATTGCTTCAGCTATATATGACATGCCTATGTGTAAGATAAACCAATTTATTGTACGAAAAGGAACAGTTAAAGTATTTAAACCTATTGATAAAAATGAATTTCAAAATATATTTGATGATTTTAAAAGATTTAGTAATGCAAAATATATATTTAAACCTACCAAAGAGCAAATGGATTTATTGACAAAAAGAATGGATGTTATTGAATAAAATATAAATAGTATAAAAAATCATTATATCTTTTTAAAAAATTATGATATAATGATGTTGTACTCTTTTGCCAGCCTGGCGGAATGGTAGACGCAGCAGACTCAAAATCTGCCGGTAGCAATACTGTGAGGGTTCAAGTCCCTTGGCTGGTACCAATGACAAATTTGTTCGTTTATTCGGACTTTTAATGTGAAATCAATCATATTTGATTGATTTTTTTTTATAAAAAAATAACGTAATATTTATTCGTTCTTTTTCTTAAATTGAAATTACAAAAAAGAATTATTTGTTAGTTAAAACAAGTTTATTCAATTTAAATATTATAAATAAAACTTTTTTTATATATTTTACAACTATATTTTATTATGTTATTTTTTTATTGGTGATATCATGCACATAAGACAAGAAGAATTCCTAATGGAATATGTAAATTTAAAATTAATGGAATCATATTTGATTGAAGATATGATAATTATGCTTAATTCTTTAAATTTATCTATAAATGTGTTATAATTTATTTCAAAAAAGAGGTGTAGTATGGAACAAGTTATAATGATTAAATATGGTGAATTAACTACTAAGAAAGCTAATCGCAAATTTTTTATCAATACATTAAATACGAATATACTTAAATTATTAAATGGACTTGATATAAAAATCAAAAAAGATAGAGTTCGTATGTATATTGAGTGCGATAAATCAATACTGGATGAAGTTGTTATGAGACTTAAAAAGGTTTTTGGATTACATGGTATAGTAATATGCCATAAAGTAGATAATAATATAGAAGCAATAGAACAAATGGCTTTAAAGTTAGTAAAAGAAAAAGACTATAAATCTTTTAAAGTTGAAACTAAAAGAGCTGATAAAGATTTTCCTATACATAGTCAAGATATGAATAGAAGAATAGGTGGACTTATTTTAAAAAATACTGATTTAAAAGTTGATGTTCATAATCCTGATTGCTTACTTCATATAGAAATAAGAAAAGAAGGAGTTTTTCTTTATACTAACGAAATTCCAGGGATAGGTGGATATCCTGTTGGAATCCAAGGTAAAGGATTACTTATGTTATCTGGAGGAATAGATTCTCCTGTTGCTGGATATCTTGCTTTAAAAAGAGGTGTTGATATAGATTGCTTATATTTTGAATCACCACCTCATACAAGTATAGAAGCTAAAAATAAAGTAAAAGAATTAGCTAGAATAATAAATGAATATTCTTCTAATATTCACTTAATAGTAGTTCCTTTTACTAACATCCAAGAAGCTATTTATAAAAATGTTCCTGATAGTTATATTATTACCATTATGCGTAGAATGATGTATCGTATAGGTGAAAAGATAGCTTTAAAAAATAAATGTAAAATTTTAATAAATGGTGAAAGCATAGGACAAGTTGCCAGTCAAACATTAACTAGTATGAGTGTTATAAATGAAGTTGTTAAAATGCCTGTTATAAGACCAGTTGCTTGTATGGATAAATTAGAAATAATTGATATTGCAAATAAAATAGGAACTTACGAAACAAGTATTTTACCATATGAAGATTGTTGTACAATCTTTTTACCAAAACATCCTGTTATAAATCCAGATTTAAAGAAATGTATAGAAGCTGAATCTAGGTTTGATTACATTAGTTTAATAGATGAAGCTGTTGATAATGTAGAAGTTATTAAAAATTTAGATCTTAAAAATTTTGAAGATTATTTATAACCAAAAATTGCCAATAAAAAAATAGTATATAAAATATCTCCCGACGCATGTTATTAGTGTACGGGAGGTGAAAACGTATGAAAAATTCTATGAACAAATTTGCAGTTCCAGGAGCTAAACAAGCTATTGAAAAAATGAAATATGAAATAGCTTCAGAACTTGGAGTAAATATGGGACCTGATGCTACTAGCCGTGCTAACGGATCTGTTGGTGGTGAAATCACTAAGAGATTAGTTCAAATGGGTGAACAACATTTAGGTGGTTCAAACTATCAAACTAAATAGTTAATTAAGACAGTTTATCTGTCTTTTTTATGTATATAAAAACTTTTTTAGTAAATAATATAAATGGGAGGTAAGTTTTATGAATCAAAATAAATTTGTTGTTCCAGGAAGTAAAAATGCAATTGAAAATATGAAATATGAAATTGCTAAAGAATTTGGAATAACTTTAGGTGCAGAAACATCTTCTAGATTAAACGGTAGTGTTGGTGGAGAAATCACAAAGCGTTTAGTCAGATTAGGTGAACAAAGTTTAGAAAACAGAAATTATTAAAAGCAAAGTCTTAGGACTTTGTTTTTTTTATTGATTTAGTCTACAAAATAACTTAAAATATATTATAAGGTGTAACGTATGAAGTTAAAGAATAATAAGGGTTTTGTAGTAACTGTAGTTTTATACTTTTTATTTATAGTTTACTTGGCTTTAATAGCCAATCTTTTGGCGCTTATGAGTATTAGAAGGCAAATATTAGATAAAATGAAAAGAGAAATACTTAATACTAGTTACGAAGAAATAGATGAATTTATAACTTATAAAGACACCGATATAGAAGAAAATGATATGGATGAATAGAATTCCTTATACATTGACAAAATTCTAAAAATCTTATAAAATGATTGTAATAGTTGAGAGGTGATATGTGTGTATCAAGATAGAATATTACTTACAGGTAAAGATATTTTAGAAAAAGATTTTAAAATTGATACAAGAGGTTATAGACCACAAGAGGTAGATAAGTTTTTGGATGTCATCATCAGAGATTATGAAGAGTTTTTTGCCATAATCAAAGAAATTGAGAATGAAAAAAAAGATTTAATTGAAGAAAATATAAAATTAAAACAAGAGATAAGAAATTTAAAAACTAAAATAGAAGTTTTAAGAGAAGATTCTGGTACTGATGTTAATAATGCAGATCTATTAAGAAGACTTTCTAATTTAGAAAAAATTATATATGGCAAAGAATAATAATATTTTGACAAACGCTGCATTTTTTATAATGTAGAGGAAAGTCCATGCTCGCACTGTCTGAGATGATAGTAGTGTTCGTGCTTAGGGAAAAAATAACCTAAGGTAAGTTTTACTTAACGGCTTCGAAATAACCTAAGTCTTTTGATATGGTTAGAGTAGATATAAAAGTGCCATAGTGACGAATAAGACAGAAATGTTGGAAATGGAACGCGGTAAACCCCACGAGCGAGAAACCCAAATTTTGGTAGGGGAGCTTAAACGAAGGAATCAAACGGAGTTTAGGAAGGGAAACCTTAGATAAATGTTTGTCGCCTGGTAACAGGAACGGAACATGGCTTATAAAATATTATTTTTTTTATTTGAAAGGAAGTGGCCAATGAAAGAGATAGGCGAAGCTTTGAGGGAGCAACGCGAAAGCATTGGTATTACGATAGAAGAAGCGGCAGCAGATTTAAAACTTAAACCTAGCCAGATAGAAGACATAGAATCTGGAAATAAAGATGCGTTCCCTGATATTTTTTATTTAAAATACTTTATAAGGGATTACTCAAAGTATTTGGGTTTAAATTATGAAGATATGATAGATGAGTTTAATGAATTTTTATTTGATTATACTTCAAAAATTAGCATTGATGATATAAAAAAAGCTCGTAAGCAGGTTGAACTTAATAAAGCAAAAGAGGAAAAGAGAATAGCTTCACCTTATACGATGGAAAGAAAAAGAAAATATAATTATTCAAAAATATTATTTATAATTGTATTAATAATTTTAATTATTGGTGTTATATTTGTTGGAATTTCAAAAATTAATAATTCTAATAGTAATAATAACAATGTCGATAATATAATTAAATAGGAGGAAATATGAATACACCTAATAAAATTACTTTAACTAGAATAATGTTATCTTTATTTATAATATTATTACTACTTTTTCCATTTGATGCGACAGGCATATCTATTCCACAACTTTTTATTAACGAATCAATAGTTGTAGATATCAGATATTTTATTGCAGGTGTTGTATTTATTATCGCATCACTTACAGATTTTGTGGATGGTTATTTAGCTAGAAAATATAATCAAGTAACAGACTTTGGAAAAATGATTGATGCAATTGCTGATAAAGTTTTAGTAGATTCAATTTTAATAATTCTTGCATCAACAGGATTTATTTCAGCAGTAATTCCAGTTATTATTGTTGTAAGAGATATAGCTATTGATTCAATTAAAATGGTTGCTGGAAGTAAGGGAAACGTTGTAGCTGCAATAAAGACAGGAAAATATAAAACAGCTTGTCTTATGATTGGTATAACTTTAACTCTATTTTATAACTTGCCATTTGAACTATTAAATTTACGTGTTGCGGATGCATTTTTAGTAATAGCATGTGTTTTATCAATTATTTCTGGAATTCAGTATTATAATATGAATAAAAAATATATTTCAACAAAATCAGATGATTCAGAAAAAATAGAAATTGATTCTTAAGAATTTGTTAAATCAAATTCTTTTTTTTGTTAAAATATAGTTTCAAAATTATTCGAACAAATGTTTGCAAAAAGTGTTGACTTTGTAAAAATATTGATATATACTTAATTTGTAACGATGTTAGGAGGATAAAAACATGGTAAAATCAACAAATGATAAAACATTAGATCAAGTTTTGGCTGATATAGAAAAACAATTTGGTAAAGGTTCAGTTATGAAGTTAGGTGATCATGAACATAGAGAAATAGATGTTATCCCTAGTGGGTCTTTATCTTTAGATATAGCTTTAGGAATAGGTGGATATCCAAAAGGAAGAATTATAGAAATATATGGTCCAGAATCAAGTGGTAAAACTACTTTTGCACTTCATGCAATTGCAGAAGCCCAAAAAAAAGGTGGAAGAGCGGCGTTCATTGATGCAGAACATGCACTAGATCCACAATATGCTGCTAAGATAGGCGTTAATATAGATGAGTTATTATTATCTCAACCTGACAATGGGGAGCAAGCTTTAGAGATATGTGAGGCATTAGTTCGTAGTGGCGCCATTAGTGTAATAGTAATTGACTCAGTAGCTGCTTTAGTTCCACAAGCTGAAATTGAAGGTGAAATGGGAGATTCTCATGTTGGACTTCAAGCAAGACTTATGAGCCAAGCTTTGCGAAAACTTTCTGGAATTATTAATAAAACAAATACTATAGCAATCTTTATAAATCAGTTAAGAGAAAAAGTTGGAGTTATGTTTGGTAATCCTGAAGTAACACCAGGTGGACGTGCGTTAAAATTTTATTCTTCTATAAGACTTGAAATTAGACGTTCTGAACAAATCAAAGCTGGTACTGATATAGTTGGTAATAAAACAAGTATTAAAGTTGTAAAAAATAAAATGGCTCCACCTTTTAAATCATGTTCTGTAGATATTATGTATGGTGAAGGTGTATCTAAAGAAGGCGAAATAGTTGATATTGCAAGTGATATTGGAGCTTTAGAAAAAAGCGGCGCTTGGTATGCTTATAATGGCGAAAAACTAGGTCAAGGAAAAGAAAATGTTAAAGAACTTTTAAGAAAAAATACAGCTTTAAAAGATGAACTTGAAGAAAAGATTCGTAATCATTATGAATTAATAAATAAGAAAGAATCATAGTAGAAAAACGGGAAACCGTTTTTTTCTTGATTTATAGAATGATAAATGTTAAAATTGAATTAGTAAAGATAATTTTGTTACTTTATGTATTATATATAGAAATGGAGTGATTTTATGGAAAATATGATTTTCTCCATTCTGCTAGTCCTAATGGGATTATTTATTGGAATTATTTTAATTACAATTATAAATTATGTTAGAGAACTTTCAGCAACACGAAAAGCAGACAAGATAATTGAAACTGCTAAATTGGAAGCTGATAAAATTAAACGTGATAACATGCTAGAGTGTAAAGAAGAAGCACATCGCATGAAGGTTGAGTTGGATAAGGAAATTAAAGAAAGAAAATCAGAAATAAAAGATTCTGAAGAACGTTTACTTACTCGTGAAGCAAGTATGGATCGTAGAGATCAAATTCTTCAAAACCGTGAGGAAATGTTAGAAGAAAAAGAAAATAATTTAATTTCAAATCAAAAGACTGTCCAATTAGAACAAGCTGAAGTGGAAAAAATAAAACAAGAACAAGTTGATTTACTAGGAAAAATAGCTGGTTATACTAAAGAACAAGCTAAGGATCTCGTTTTAAAACGAGTTGAAGAAATGATGAACTTAGAGTTAGCTGCTTATATTAAAGAACGTGAATCTGTGGCTAAGATAGAGGCAGATAAACAAGCTAAGAGTTTACTTATTTCATGCATGCAAAAATATGCGAGTGATGTTGCTAATGAGCAAACTGTAACTGTAGTGACATTACCAAACGATGAAATGAAGGGTCGTATTATTGGACGTGAAGGTAGAAATATACGTACAATAGAGGCTGTAACAGGTGTTGATTTAATAATTGATGATACACCAGAAGCTATTGTACTTTCTTCATTTGATCCTTTTAGAAGAGAAATAGCTAAAGTTACAATTGAAACTTTAATTAAAGATGGACGTATTCATCCAACGCGTATTGAAGAAATATATGATAAAGTTTCAAAAGATATGAATGCAAAACTTAGGGAGTATGGTGAATCAGCACTATTTGAACTTGGAATAACTAAGGTAGATAGTGAATTAGTTGAACTTATTGGTAGATTACACTTCCGTACAAGTTTTGGTCAAAATGCTTTGATGCATTCTATAGAAGTAGCACAACTTTCTGGTTTAATAGCTGCTGAGGTTGGGGAAAATGTTGCTCTTGCTAAAAGGGCTGGTTTATTACATGATATAGGAAAAGCTGTTGATCATGAAATAGAAGGAAGTCATGTCACAATAGGTTCTGAATTAGCTAGAAAATATAAGGAAAATGATGTTGTTATAAATGCTATTGAATCTCATCATGGTGATGCTGAGGCTACATCTTTTATATCTGTTATAGTAGCTATCGCTGATGCTTTATCTGCATCTCGTCCAGGAGCTAGAAGTGATTCATTAGAAAACTATGTAAAACGTTTACAAGACTTAGAAGCCATAGCTAATGGTATTAAAGGTGTAGATAAATCATATGCTGTTCAAGCAGGACGTGAAATTCGTGTGGTTGTAAAACCTGAAGAAATAGATGATTTAGGAAGCTATAAAGTAGCTCGTGATATAAAAACAGAAATAGAAAATAACTTACAATATCCTGGAACAATTAAGGTTACAGTCATAAGAGAAGTTAGAGCACAAGAAGAAGCTAAATAGCTTCTTTTTTCGTTTAATATGTCTAGTTTTGTCGAAACTATTTTTAAGTATTAAAAAAAGTGATAGAGTATAGAAAAGAGGTGATATATGTTAAAGATAAGTCAAGAATTTCGTCATGGAATTTTATTTATTAGATTAAGTGGTAAATTGACTGCTAAAGAAAGCCCTTATTTTCATGAAATGGTAATTGATAAAATAAAGGAAAATGGAATTCGTAGTGTTGTCTTTAATATTTATGGTTTAGAAGATATAGATTTGAAAGGGGTTCATGATTTTTATTATGCTTATGAGCTATGTAATGCCAATTTAGGTAAAGTTTTGTTATGTGAAGTTTATAGCTCTTGTTTTTCAACGTTAAGAAAAAATAGATTATTTCAATATATTGATGTTGTAAGAAGTGAACTTGATGCATTTTCATTTATTAGAATATAGGAGATATTTATGGACAATAACTTTATATTAAAGTATAGTAAGCTTATTTATTCTTTAACGCATTATTTTGAATTTTATAATAATAAAGAAGATTTATATCAGGCTGGATGTGTTGGGCTTATACAAGCATATCAAAATTTTGATGAAAGTTATGGTGTTAAGTTTTCTACTTATGCTTATTCTTATATATTAGGTGAGATGAAAAAATTAGTAAGATTAGATAAAGGCATAAAGGTTAGCAAAAGTTTATATCAATTAAATTCAAAAATTGATAAAGTTAGAAGTGTTTTATCTCAAAAACTTATGAGAGATCCAACAATGGATGAAATAGCAAACTTTTTAGATGTTGATGTTTCTTTAGTTAATGAAGCAGTTTTAGTTAGTAATAGTTTACTTTGTTTAGATAAACCAATTGAAATGGATGAGTCTAGTGTTTTATTAGCAGATGTAATAGCCTCTAATGAAATGGATTTTAATACTAGATTAGCATTAAAAGAAGAACTTTCTAATTTATCTTTTGAAGAAAAAGAATTAGTATTAAAACGTTTTATAGAATCGAAAACTCAAAGTGAGGTTGCATCGTCAATTGGTGTTTCACAAGGTAAAATATCTAGAATGGAGAATAAAATAAAAGAAAAAATTAAAACAAGATTAGTAGCATAAAAGTAGAAAATTTCTACTTTTTTTGTATGATATTTTTAAATCATTCCATAATATTTTTAGGAGGATTTTATGGAAAAAGTTAGATATCAGAAATTAGTTAAAAAATATAAACCAAAAGAAAATAGATTGTTTAATGCGATGATTGCTTTTTTTGTTGGGGGAATAATGGGTGTAATAGGAGAGTTACTTGTGGAATTTTATGTTAACATATTGGAAATTTCAACTAAGGAAGCTGGTACTTTTATGATAATAACACTTATATTTATAGGTTGTTTGTTTACTTGTTTAGGCTTTTTTGACAAATGGGTTCATTTTGCTAAGGCGGGATTATTTGTTCCTATAACTGGATTTGCTCATGCGATGATGAGCGCTAGTTTGGATTATAGAAAAGAAGGATTAGTTACTGGTCTTGGAGCAAATATGTTTAAATTGACAGGTTCTGTTATTGTATTTGGTGTAGTTGCGGCTTATGTATTTGGTATTATAAGAATCTTACTATTTGGAGGTGCCGTATGACATTTAAATATAACAATGTTTATGTTGAAGATACTGCTTTAGTTGCTGGACCATATGAAAAAAAAGGGCCTCTTCAATCTTATTTTGATATGAGTTACGATGATTTAAAAATGGGAGAAAAAACTTGGGAGGATGCTGAAAGTAGAATATTAGAAGAAAGTGTAGATATATTACTTTTAAAATGTCATAAAAAAAATACTGATGTTGACTTATTGATAGCAGGAGATTTGCTTTCGCAAATTGTTTCATCATCTTATGCTGCTACAAGACTTGGAATACCTTTTTTTGGAATTTATAATGCTTGTGCTACTAGTGTTGAGGGAATTATATTAGCTTCTAATATGATAGAGGCCAATCAAATTAAAAATGCAGTTGTATCTGTTTCATCTCATAATAATGCAGCAGAGAAACAATTTAGATATCCTGTTGAATATGGTGGACCTAAGCCTAAGACTACTACTTTTACAACTACAGGTGGAGCATCAATTCTTTTAAGTAGTGAACTTTCTAGTATAAGAGTTGAAAGTGGTACGGTTGGAACTCCTATTGATATGGGAATAAAGGACGCTTATAATATGGGAGCTGTAATGGCCCCTGCATGTGCTGAAGTGTTATATAAACATTTAAAAGATACATCAAGAGAAGTTGGATATTATGACATGATATTTAGTGGAGATCTAGGTATTTATGGTAAAAAAATATTTAAAGATTATATGAAATTAGAATATGCAATTGATCTTAAAAATTATGATGATACTGCTTGTATGATTTTTGATATTGATTCTCAAAGTGTTTATGCTGGAGGATCAGGTCCTGCTTGTTTACCTTTAGTTAGTTATGGATATGTATTTTCACTTATGAAGAAAAAGGAATTGAAAAGGGTTTTATTGATTGCTACTGGTGCATTGATGTCATCAGCTATGGTTAATGAAAAACATACTATTCCTGCTATAGCTCATGCAATTAGTTTGGAGGTGGTAGAATGATTTATTTAAATTCATTCTTAGCTGCTGGTATTATTTGTTTAATAGGTCAGATTATACTTGATAACACAACTTTTACAGCAGGTCATGTAACTACTTTATTTGTTGTTATAGGAGCTTTCTTAGATACCTTTAGTATTTATGATAAAATTGTATTATGGGCTGGAGGTGGAGCTTTAGTCCCAATTACAAGTTTTGGTCATTTATTAATTCATGGTGCATTAGAGAAAGCAAATGAATTTGGTTTGATTGGTCTTCTTATGGGAATGTTTGATTTAACATCATCTGGAATAATATCTGCAATTGTTATTTCATTCTTTTTATGTTTTATTTTTTCTCCTAAAGATTAATATAGAGTATTCTATATTTTTTTTATTTTTTCTTGACATATATAATGGTTATGTTTATAATTATGGGGAAGTAAAGAGAGGTTTATTATGTCAGTGATTAAAGTAACATCAAAGATAAAAAATCTAATTAATGATGAAGAAGAAGTTTATGTTGGAAATGCTTTATTTCATAGTGACAAAATAAATTATAATGACTCTTTAGCTTCTTATGAAATTAGAATTTTACCTAAAAAAATTGTTTTAAAGAAAACCAGAAAAGATGGGGTTTCTTTGATATTTTGTTTTATAGAAAATGAAAAGACTGATGTTTTACTTAAAGAAAATGAAATGCATCTTTCTATACCGCTATATACTTCTTCTATTAACTTAGAAGATGGTAAAATAGAAATTTCTTATTTGTTGAATGATACTGAAAAATTTTCTTTTCAATTTCAGTATGAAATGTAGGTGATTAAATGATTACATCTTTATTGGAAGAAAAGTTAAAGGAAGTAATAAAAGATATAGATGATATTAAAGTTATTATATCTAATAGACCTGATTTATGTGACTATCAGTTTGACGGTGCTTTTAAATTGGCCAAAGTTTTACATAAAGCTCCTATGGAAATAGCTTCAGATATAGTTGATTCTATTAATTCTATGAGTGATTTTGATGATTACTTTAAAAATGTAGAAGCTTGTAATCCTGGGTTTGTTAATATGACATTGAGTGATAGATTTATTAATGAACAGTTGAATTTAATGATTAAAAATGATAAATTTAATTTAAAAAAATTAGATCATGTTGATACTTATGTTATAGACTATGGTGGACCTAATATAGCTAAACCATTACATGTTGGTCATATGCGTCCTGCTATAGTTGGAGAATCAATAAAAAGAATTATTAAATATGTTGGTCATAATGTTATTAGTGATGTTCATTTTGGTGATTTTGGACTTCAAATAGGTCAAGTAATTTATGGTCTTCAAATGAAAAATATATCTATAGATGATGTTACTATGGATGATTTAAATGAGATATATCCTTATATGAGTAAGTTTTGTAAAGAAGATGATGATATAAAGGAAAAATGTGCTTCAATAACTAAGATGCTACAAGATGGGGATGCATTATATGAGAAGTATTACAAAAAAATATTTGAATTATCTAGTAATGATATAAAAAGAATATATAAGTATTTAGATGTTGATTTTGATTTGTGGTATGGTGAGATGTCTTCTAGAAAATATATACCTTATGTTGAAGATATTTTAAATAAAAAAAATTTAGCTACAATTAGTGATGGGGCAATGGTTGTTGATGTTAGTGATTCATCTGACAGTAAAGAAATACCACCTTTAATATTTAAAAAGAGTAATGGTGCTTATTTGTATGGCTCTACTGATATGGCTACAATTTATCAAAGGGAGATTGATTATAAACCTGATTATATCTTATATGTAGCTGATTTAAGACAATCTCTACATTTTAAACAGGTATTTAGAGCTAGCTTAAAATCAGGAATAACTGATGCTTCACTAGAACATTTAGGATTTGGCACTATAAATGGTGTTGATGGTAAACCTTATAAAACAAGAAGTGGTGAAACTCCAAAGCTTTCTTCTTTATTTGAAGAAATAAAAGAAATACTCATTTCTAATCGTGAACAAAATCAAAATATGAGTGATGCTGATTTACGTATTTTAGTAAACGCAATTATAAAGTTTGCTGATTTACAGAATAACCGTGAAAAAGATTATATTTTTGATATAAAGAAATTTAGCGAAGTTGTTGGAAAAACAGGACCTTATGTTTTGTATACAACTCTTCGTATTTCTAAAATACTTGAAAATGAAAAGATAGATAATACTTTAATAACAGGTGATATTTATAATATACAAGATCGTAATTTACGTCTTAAGTTATTAGAGTTTAATGACACTGTTTTATCTAGCTTTTCTAATAGACTTCCAAGTATAATTGCTTCATATATATATGAATTATGTATGCTTTTAAACACTTTTTACCAAAATAATCATATAAATGGTATAGAGGAAATGGATAAGAAAAGCAACTGGCTTAATGTATTAAAACTTTCTCATGGAATTTTAGTAGATTTATTAAATCTTTTAGGTATGGAAATTCCATCAATTATGTAATATCAATATTAATTTTTAGGAGGAAAATATGAAATTAAAAGATATGAAATTAGAGGAGTTAGAACTTATGTCATATACTGATATAACATATATGATTTTAAAAGAAAATAAAAAGACTATGAATACTCCAACAATTTTTAAGGAAATTTGTAATTTACTTGATTATAGTGAAGATGAATATGTTGCTAAAATAGGTGACTATTATACTTCTCTAACTATGGATAAACGTTTTATTCTTTTAGATAATAATGAATGGGATATTCGTGATAATCATTCTGTAGAATTAGTATTAGATGAAGAAGATGATGAAGAGGTAGAACCAACTGATGATGAAGAAAACATGGATTCTGAATTTGAAGATGATATGGAAGAAGATTTAGATAATGTTGATTCTATTGATGATGATTTAGATACTTCTGATATAGATGATTTAGCTATTGTTACAGATGATGAATTAGAAGAAGACAATTAAGCTCTTAATGAGCTTTTTTTGTATGAATTTTTCATAAAAACTTATACTATAAAAAGGTGATGATATGTACTATATTAATATCTTTTTTATATATTCTATATTAGGTTTTATTGTTGAAACTTTTTTTGTACCAATGGAAAGTGGGATATTATATGGCCCTTGGACTATTGTATATGGATTTGGTATGACTTTTATTTATTTAGTTTATGATAAGTTTTTGCATAAATTTAAATGCAGATATTTATATTTATTTTTAATTTCGTTTGTATTTTTACCTATTTTTGAGATAATAGGAGGCAATATTATAGAAAAATTATTTGGGGTTATATATTGGGATTATGAGATAGAATTATTTAGTATTGGTAAATACACTTCATTATTTATGGCTCTTTTATGGGGAATATCATCAGTTATAACATTTTATTTTATAAGGGATTTTTTAGATAAAATTGTAAAAAAAATACCCAAGTTTATTACTTGGATAGTCATTATATTATTTATTATTGATATTGTATGTTCACTTATTTTTAAATCTAAGTTAATTTCTTTCTTTAAAATACTCTTCTAAAGTTATATTCTTATTGTGTATTTGTTCTGCTATATCTTTACCAACATATCTATAGTGCCATGGTTCGTATTTAAATCCTGTTATGTTTTCTTTTCCTTTAGGATATCTTAATATAAATCCATACTTATAAGCATTATCCTTCATCCATTTAAATTCTTCTGTCTCTTCAAATAGGTTATAGTCTTTATTTGATCCCATAACGTCTATTGCAAGACCTGTTTGATGTTCAGAATGACCTGCTTTTGCACTGCAGTTTAAAGCATATTTTTTTGAATATTCTTTTATATAATTCTTAAATAGTGTTTCTTGATAATTATAACTTCTATATGCCGAAACTATTTTAATTGATAGTTTTTTCTTTTTAGCTTGTTTTACTAATTGTTCAAAGGCCTCTTTTGCTTCTTTTCTTAAATATTTATTATCGTTTGAATATGATGTATCTAATTTTACTAATTCTGGAATATAATCTCTTTTTAGTTTATTGTTTTTATTTACTAACACTAAGATACTTTCTGGTTTTTCAACAATTTTGACATTATGATAAAATTTATTATCATTCATATTTATATCTTTTGTATAAAATAAAAGTATTAATATAGAAAGTACTATATAATATGCTTTTTTAAATGTTTCTTTTTTCATAGAATCACCTATAAAATTATATGAAAAAAGAATACTTTTGTGTATTCTAATAAAAATATTCATAATATTCATCAAATGTTATATCTAATTTTTTTATTTCTTCTGCTACTTCTGTACCTACATATCTATAGTGCCACGCTTCATAATTATATCCTGTTATATTTTCTTTTCCTTTAGGATATCTTTGTATGAATCCGTATTTATAAGCATTATTATATAACCAGGTACTTGCTTTTGTAGATTGGAATGTTTTTATAGTTGCACCTTTAGTAAATATGTCTAGTACTAAACCTGTTTGATGTTCTGAAAAACCAGCTTTAGCAGCGTGATTCAATGCTTCTTTTTCTCCTAATTTATCTTTATATTCATTGAATATTTCCAATTGTTCATCATAACTTCTATATCCGCTTGTTACATAAAATGTGATACCTTCTTTTAAAGCATCATTGTACATTTTTGTAAAGGCTTCATAAGTTTTTTTTGTTACTTTTACGTTCTTATTACCATATTTACTATCTAGCGTTACTAAAGATGGTTTATAATCTTCTAGGTAGTTATATTTATTGACAAGCATTACGTTTTCTTTTGATACATCTGTTTTTTTGGTGTGTGTATAATATTCATAGTCTCTATTTGTATTTACTTTTTCTACTATATCTCTAGCTTTGCCATTTAGACTAAAGTAACGTTTTTTATTTGATGATATATAATATTTATCATATAAAATATCTACCATGGTTTTGGTATATGTTCCATTAGTATAGTCTTTATGATTTACTAATCTAATTTTATCTTTTACTTCTAAATCATTTTTATCTTCTAAATATTTTACTAATGATTCACTTTTGAAGTTTTCATCGTTTATATATTCTAATATATTTTCTTGATAATTATTTTTTAAATAATAAATACTTTCATCATCTAACTTGATTATTTCATTTATTTCATTGTCATTATATCCTGCTTTTTTAAGTTTATCTTTTGTTGATTCGAAAAGATAGGAAAATAAGTTTTCTTCATGTGTTACATTATATATTACTGTTATTGTAGATAATACAAGAAATAATGTTACTGTGATTATAATTAGCTTATTTTTTTTCATAACTTCACCTTAATGAAATTATAATATATTATTAAAAAAAAAGAAATAGATTTCTCTATTTCAAATAATATTCATAGTATTCATCATATGTAATACCTAAATTATGTATTTCTTCAGCTACTTTTTTTCCAACATAACGGTAGTGCCATGGTTCATAGCTATATCCTGTTATATTTTCTTTGTCTTTAGGATATCTTAATATAAATCCATATTTGTAGGCATTATTTGTCATCCATGTAAATTCATCAGTTTTTTCAAAATCTCCTTGTTGTTTTGCATTGTATGTTGTTACGTCTATTGCAAGACCTGTTTGATGTTCTGATGATCCTGCTCTTGCAGCATACTTATCTGCCCATTCTTCACCATTTTCTCTAGCATATCTATTCCATAAATTTTCTTGGTAATCATATGGTCTATATGAAGAGTTAATTATAATTGTTAGATTTTCTAATTTAGCGGCATTAAACATTTCTATGAATTTATCATATACTTCTTTTCTAATTGATTGTTCTCCATAACAGTGTCTATTAGATACTTCAACAATATCATCAAACTTAAAATCTTTGTCTAATTGGTAATATTTATTAACAAGTATTAAATTCTCTAATTCTATGTTTGTTTTATTCATCTCTGTATAATAATCACGATCTCTATTTACATTTACAAGTGAAACAATATCATTTATTTTATCTTTTGGATTTAGTTTTTTATATTTTATATATCTATCTAAATTATCATATATAAAGTATTTTTCTTTTAAAAATTCTACTATATTTTTATCATAATCTTTAGTAAGGATATCTTCTTGTTTAGAATGATCAAGCGTTTTAATTGTCTCTATTTCTTCTTTATCATAGCCTAGTTTTCCTAGTTTATACGAAATAGTACTTGTATGTTTTTTATAATTAACAAAAAATATTATAAAAATTAAAATAATGAAAATAATAAAAATAGTAATTTTAACAGATTTCTTTAGTTTTCTAACTTTTTTAGTATTCATATTATCACCAATATTATTATAGCTTTTTTATTTTTAAATTTCAAATTATAGGAGGAATTATGGAATTATTATTTTTATGTCTAAAAATATTTTTTGTTCGTATTATAGATGTTTCACTTGGAACTATTTGTACAATTTTAACTGTTAGAAATAAGAAATTTTTAGCTTCTTTTTTAGGCTTTATTGAAATATTTATTTGGTTTGTAATAGTTAAGGAAGCTTTGAATACAGATTCTACAAGTATTTTTATTGCGATAAGTTATGCTTTGGGTTTTGCAACAGGTACGTATATTGGAAGTTTTTTATCTGAAAAATATATAAAAGGGGATATTACTGTACAAGTAATTACTAAAAGAGAAAATTCTATGGTTGATGAACTTAGAAAAATGGGGTATGCAGTTAGTGTTATTGATATTAAAGGGCAAGACTTGGAAAATGAAAAATATATGCTTTTTTTAGAGTTAGATAAAAATCATTTTAATAAAGTTAGATCAATTATAAAAAAGAATGATCCGAATGCTTTTGTTGTTGTTAATGAGACAAAAGCTGTCTTTAATGGACATTTTATTTAAATTTATCGTCTTTTTTTGATACTTCTTCATACATTTAATTAGAGGTGAATTATGAAGAAGTTTTTGTTATTATTATTTTGTATTTTTCCTTTTTCTGTTTTAGCGTCTTCTACTGAGATGGTTGATGCTGATTTAACACCTAAAGCTAAGAGTTCTATTTTAATAGAAGCGTCTACGGGTAAAGTTTTATATGAAAAGAATTCTCATGAAAAATTAGCTCCCGCTAGTATGACTAAGATTATGAGTATGCTTATCATAATTGAACATATTGAGTCTGGGGCTTTAAAGTGGGATGATTTGGTTACTGTATCAGAAAATGCTTCTAGTATGGGTGGAAGTCAAATTTTACTTGAAACAGGGGAACAGATGAGTGTTGAAGATTTGTTTAAAGGTGTTGCTGTTGGAAGTGGAAATGATGCTGTTGTTGCTTTAGCTGAAGCTGTTAGTGGTAGTGTTGATTCTTTTGTTGAATTAATGAATAATAAAGTAAAAGAATTAGGGCTTAATGACACAATGTTTCAAAATCCACATGGGCTTGATCAAGAAAATCATTATTCTAGTGCATATGATATGGTTATGATTGGTAGAGAACTTGTAAAGCATGAAAAAGTTTTGACTTTTACTTCTATATATGAGGATTATTTAAGAAAGGGTACTAAAAGAGAATTCTGGCTTGTAAATACAAATAAGTTAGTTAGATTTAATCCTATTGTAGATGGACTAAAGACTGGTTATACAAGTGGTGCTGGATATTGTCTAACAGCAACAGCATTAAAAAATGATATGAGATTACTTGCTACTGTAATGGGTGAGGAGTCTACTACTGATAGAACTAATGAGGTTACTAGTTTGCTTGACTTTGGATATGCTTCATACAAGGTTGATGTTCTTGCTAATAAAGAAAGTGTAGTAGGTGAAAAAGAATATGATTTGTCATTAGATAAAATTAAATTTGTTCCTATAAATGATGTAAAAGTTTTGAATAAAAAAACAGATAAGATAGGTTCTATTACTTATGAAATGGATATTAATGATATAAAATTTCCTGTTAAAAAAGGTGATGTTGTTGGTAAACTAAATATAAAAGAAGATGGAAAACAATTATCCAGTGTAGATATTACTGTGTTAAATGATACAAATAAAATAGGTTTTGGAAGTCTTCTTTATAGATATTTGAAAGATATTTTTGGAGGAAAAATAATAATATAAAAAAGGTGCTTCTTTTGCATCTTTTTATATTAAACGTATTTCATATTCACTAAAGAATGGTTTTTGTTTATTTATTCTATCATAAAATAATATTCCGTCTAGATGGTCTATTTCATGTTGAAAAGCTATTGATAATTCTTCTCTAGCTCTTATACTTATTTTATTACCATCTATATCATATCCTTCAACTGTTACTCTAGCGTATCTTGGAACATGACCTTCTACTTCTCTATTTACACTTAAACATCCTTCACCAACATCTGCTGCTATCATTTCTTCTGAATTACTTACTATCTTTGGATTTATAACAACATAGTTATCAAATTTTCCTTCTTGATATTCATCTACTATAACAATTATTCTCTTTAGAATTCCAAGTTGTACGAATGCTAGTCCAGTTCCTGGTCTTAAATCGTATTTTTTTGAATATTTTTCTATTTGACTATATGTTAAATGTTTAATAATTTTATCTATTGTCTTTTTGTCTTCATCTGACAGTGGGAAAGTTACTTCTTTACTTTTTTGTCTTATTCTTTTATCTTTTTCATCTATTATATTAAGTTTTTCAAACATACCATCACCTCTTGATTCATGTGGTATTATATCACATTTTGTATTATTTGTAAAAATAGTTTAACAAATATAGAAATTTCACTTTTTTTTCATAATTTGGTAATATATTATATAGTAGAGGTGGTTATATGAAATGTCCAAAGTGTAAAAATGAAGTAGTAAATGATAGCAAATTTTGTGATCAATGTGGATATTCTTTTAAAGGAAAAAAATTTAAATTAGTTATAATTATAACATTAGTATTAGCTGTAATAGGATTTAGTATAGGATTATCTTTTTCTTATTTTTTATCCCCATCTTATGTTGCGAATAAATATTTTAAAGCAGTTATAAGTAATGACGCAAACAATGTATATAAATACGTTAAGAGTGATAGTCCTTTTGTAACAAAAGAATCATTTTTAAAGAAATATGAGACAGTAGGTAATGTTACTGATTATAAGATAGAAAGTATGGAAAGAGAAAACAACTATATAAAAGTTAATTATACTTATAAATTAGATGGTAATGCGGCTAATTCTTATGTAAAACTAAATGAAAAGAAATTTTTAGGTATATTTACTTATTATAAAGTTGAAACTGGTAGTATAGCTAGAAATGTTGAACTTCGTGTTTTAAAGGGTTCTAAAGTTAGTATTGATTCAACAGATATGACAAAATATTTAAAAAATAGTGAAGAATATTTTGATGTTTATGTTTTACCAGACCTTATTTCAGGAGAATATACTGTAGAAGTTGATATGCCAATAGGAATTTCTGTTACAAAAAATATTTCATTTACAGATTCTTCTAAATATACTATAGCTAAAATCAAGTTAGAAAATGATTTAAAAGACAAATTAAGCGATGATTTAATTGATAAGTTAAATGTTTTATATAAAGCCGGTGTAGAAGGCAAAAAGTATAAAGAAATATCTGATAATTTTTATAATGATTTATCTAGTTTATATAGAAGCATTAAAAGAAGTTTAGGATCAAACATAACATCATTTAATTTTACTGATATTAGTATTAGTTCTGCTTCATTAGATGATGAAGGTAAATTGAGTTTAGAAGTTATTGCTGATTATGATGCTCGTGTAAATGATGAAGATAAGAGTGACTATCTATCATTTAAAGTTACATATAGTTATGATGATAATGAATTTAATTTATATGATATAGATAATTCTTATCAAGTTAAAACAGAAAATTATCAGTAAAAAAAGAGAAAAAATTTCTCTTTTTTAGTTATTCCAAGCTCTTGCGCCAATTATAATTACTAATAAAATAAATAGAACTAAAATAATAGCAGCGCCGTATCCTGATTGGTATCCTCCATTTTGGTAACCATAGCTTGGAGCGCCACAGCCGTAGCCTTGATAGCCGCCATAATAATACATATTTTTGCCTCCATTCTCTAATATAGTTTACTCTTTAACTTTTATTTGGTGCGTGATATTTGTTTAATAAACGATATTTTTTCTAAAACTAGTTCTTAGTTTGTTAAAAATATGGTATTATATAGAAAATAGGTGAGAATAATGAAGAAAGTTTTTAATACGATTAAAGATATGGATAGAGTAATACTTTTTATATCTATAGGGTTATTTATATTTGGTTTATTCAATATATTAACAGCTTCTAGTCAAGCTTCTGTTTTGAGATATAATGCTTCACTTTATAAATATTTTATTAAACAATTAGAATTCTTATCTATGGGTTTATTTGCTACTTTCTTTATTTTATCTGTTCCAACAAAAAAATATCATTTCTTAGGTAAAATAGCTTTTTATGGTGTTTTATTCTTATGTGTTTTAGTAATTTTTAAGGGTAATAATTATAGTGGTAACCAAAACTGGATATCAATACTCGGCTTTTCATTACAACCAAGTGAATTTGCTAAACCTGTTTTGATTCTTTATTTAGCTATTTTATTTGAAAAATATTATAAACAGTTAAGAAATAAAAATGTACCACATGCGAACATGATTGCTCATATAGTGTTTGTATGTATCATATTTCCTACTCTTATTATATTTACTCAACATGATTTAGGTACAGGTATTATTGTAACTTGTATAGCAGGCCTTTTATTTTTAGCTAGTCCAATAATGCGTCGTGAAAAGACTGCAACTGTTGGACTTATGGGAATAGTTGTCATTATAATGGGTTTAATTTATATATTTGGTTCTAAGAGTGTTTTATCTAATAGTCAAAGTAGTAGACTTGATTTTTTTGATCCTTGTAGTAAGTATGAAAATGGCGGATATCAAATATGTAATGGATTTATTGCGATAAATTCAGGAGGATTATTTGGAGTTGGAATAGGCGAGAGCAGACAAAAGTCTTATATTCCAGAATCACATACAGACTCTGTTTTTGCAATTGTTGCTGAGGAATATGGCCTTATAGTAACAACTATTATATTTTTCTTATATATAGTATTACTTTATAGAATACTTCATCTATCTAGTGTCGTTGGAACTATTAGAGGAAAATATATCTGTTATGGGGTAGCAATCTATATGTTTTTACATATATTTGTTAATTTAGGTGGTCTATTTGGCAGTATGCCTCTTACCGGTGTTCCACTTCCATATTTATCTTATGGTGGTTCATTTACTATATCTTTTATGATTGCGCTCGCTCTTGTTCAAAGAGTTCATGTTGAATATAAAAATGAAAAAATTAAAATTTAAAAGAGTCTAACTCTTTTTTTATTGGGGTTAATATGTTAAACTATTGGCGGAGGAATATGTATGATTAAAGAAAGAGTACTACCAGCAGATCTGTTTACTGTGGTTAATAAAACAGTTATAAGTGATACTGATTACAAAATATTATTTATGTTATATCAACCTATTATAGGTTCAGATGCGGTAAGTTTGTATCTTACTTTAATAACATATTTGGATAAACTAGAACTTATAAGTGAGGTGTGGAGTCATCACCATTTAATGACTAGCTTAAAATCTAGATTAGATTTAATTATTGAAGCTCGTGAAAAATTAGAAGCAGTTGGGCTCATTAAAACATTTTTGAAAAAGGGGAGTGTTAATCAATTTATATATGAAATATATTCTCCACTTTCTCCTATGGAATTTTTTTCTAATCCACTTTTAGATACTATTTTATATAATGAAATAGGTGAAATGGAGTATGAAAAAGTTAAAGAATATTATACTTTACCTAAGATTAATTTAAATGATTATGAAGATATTACTTGTAGATTTCAAGATGTATTTTCTGTTACTGATATGACTGATTTTGAAGGTGCTTTAGCTGATTTAAAAAACACTACTAAAAATAAGATATCAATTATGTCTACAATCAATTTAGATGAAGTTTTATCTTCAATACCAGAAGAAATCTTAAATCCTAGAACTATAACTTTGGATACTAAAGACTTTTTATATAGAATGGATTTTGTATATGGATTTAATGATGATGAAATGATTGAATTAGTGAAATCTTCTTGTAATATAAAAAGGGTTTTGGATAAAGAAAAGTTTAAGGAAAATGCAAAAAATTATTATAAATTTGAACATTTAGGAAATCTTCCTACTTTAGCTTTAAAGACACAGCCAGAGTATTTAAGAAAAAAGAATTTATCTAATAATTTAAGAGATAAAAAGATATATGAGTATGAAACTACAACTCCTTATGATTATTTATATAGCAAACATACTGGTACTAGAATAACTTCTTCTGAAACTGCTATATTGCAATATTTGCTTGTTGAAATGAATTTAAATCCGGGTGTTGTTAATGTTATAATAGATTATGTTTTACAGGAAAGTAAAAATAAACTTGTTCCAACTTATGTTGAAAGTGTAGCTGGACTATTTTCTCGTAATAATATAAAAACAGTAGAAGAAGCAATGTCTCTAGCTAAAGAAGAACATAAAAATAGAGTAAAACGAGAAAGCAAGAAACAAGTTAAAAAGGAAATAAAACCTGAATGGATTGATAAGAATTTTGAGGTAAAAGAAGCTAGCAATGAAGAAATATCAAAGATGAGGGATATGTTAAGTAAGGTGGTAAAATGAAAACAGATACATTTTTTAAAAAATATGAAAAAGGTGATTTAGATACTAAGTTAATAGCAGAATTTAGAAAATCTATGGAAAATCCAGATTTTGCCAAACTTATTTCTAAAGTTAAACTTCCTTATGAAGAGTTAGCTAAGTATACTTCATTATTAGAAGATTCTAAGGCTGAATATTCTAATTGCTTAAAGTGTAAAAATTTAATGGAATGTAAGAATAAAATATGTGGACATGCTTTTTTACCTGATGTAAGAGATTCAAAGATAACTTTTTTATATAAACCTTGCAAATACATGTTAAAAAAAGAAAAAGAAGAGGCTTATTTGAAAAATGTTTATTGTTCTAATGAACCTGATTCTATAGTTCATGCATCAATTTCTGATATTGATTTAAGGGATAAAACAAGATTACATGTTATAAAAGTATTAACTGAATTTATAGAGGATTATCGTGATGGTAAAAATCCTAAAGGTTTCTATTTACATGGCAGTTTTGGTTCAGGGAAATCTTATTTAATAAGTGCTTTATTTAATGAACTTGCAAAGGATGGAGTTAAAAGTTGTATTGTTTTTTGGCAAGAATTTTTAACTGAATTGAAAGGTAATTTTGGAACAAGTGATTTTAATGAAAAAATTGAAAGATTAAAGAAAACTAAGTTACTTTTAATTGATGACATAGGAGCAGAAAATGTTACTTCTTGGAGTAGGGATGATGTTTTATGTCCAATACTTCAATATCGTATGCAAGAAAAATTACCAACTTTTTTCACATCTAACTTTACTTTAGAAGAGTTAGAAAATCATTTTTCAATTACAAGAGATGGTGTTGAGGTAGTTAAAGCTAAACGTTTAATGGAGAGAATTCGTCAACTTGGTATTGATATAGAATTAAATAGTAAAAATTTAAGAAATTAAAATATTGACTTTATAATATGTTTTGTTTAAAATAGTCTTATAAAGATTTTGATTAGGACATGACTTTTAATGTGTCTATTATAGAGACTTTGTGGATGGTGTAAACAAAGATAGAACTTAGAAGCTACTACCTATGAATTGTACTCGAAAGAGTTTCCGGGTAAAACCGTTATCTAATTAAGTTAAAAGGTAGGATGGTACCGCGTATAGACGCTCCTTAAGTAGGGTGTCTTTTTTGTTTTAGGGGGATTTTATGGCACTATTTACGAGTAGAAAGAATATTATTTCTACAAAATATTTTTTATCTAATTACTATGGAATCAGTTATAGTAAGAAGAATTTATCACATGATACAATGCTTGATGTATTAGTATCTAAGGGGAAGAGACTACCTAAATCTGTTCTTTTAGATAGTATTGACCAGATTGATATAACGTCTGGTAAAGTAGTTCTTGTAAGAGATGTTTTAGGAAGAGTCGTGGCTTACAAAAGTCCAATGATTGGTTTAAAACAACTAGAATGGGAACTAAAGAGTGATGTTGATTCTTTAAGAGAGATTAGAAGAAGGATTTTACTTGAACAAGGTCTTTATTTGCAAGAAGATGATTCTATTTTAACAGAAGAAGAGTTATCTTTAGATAAAGAATATGATGAAATGTCATATCAGAGAGTACGTAAAAATAAAAGGAGAAGATAATATGGTAAATTTTAAAGAAGATGAACGTTTAAATAAGTTAAATCATAGTTGTGCACATTTAATGGCTCAAGCTGTTAAACATTTGTGGCCTGATGCTAAATTCTGGGTTGGACCAGTAATTGAAAGTGGTTTTTATTATGATATTGACTTAGGAGACAAAGTTATTAACGATGATGATATTTTAGCAATCGAAAAAGAAATGAAAAAATTAGCTAAAGATGGTAAGAGAATAGTTCGTAATGAAATAACAAAAGAAGAAGCATTAGAAATGTTTAAGAATGATCCTTATAAGGTTGATTTAATTGAAAGAATGGATGAAGAAAGTGTTATTTCTACTTATACACAAGGAGATTTTACTGATTTATGTCGTGGTCCACATGTTGATAGTGTAAAGGAATGTAAAAACTTTAAACTTGTTAAATTTAGTGGAGCTTATTGGAAAGGAGATTCCTCTAATAAAGTTTTACAAAGAATTTATGGAGTTTGTTTTCCAACAAAAGAAGAATTAGACGATTATCTAACTGAATTAGAAGAAGCTAAATTAAGAGATCATAGAAAGTTAGGAAAAGATCTAGGAATATTTTTATTAAATGATACTGTTGGTAAAGGTTTACCAATGTATTTACCTAATGGTTATATAATTTGGCAAGAGTGTGAGAACTATATTAAAACTAAGGAAAGAAAACGCGGATATAAACATGTTTTAACTCCACCTTTAGCAAGTACAGAATTATATAAAACTTCAGGTCATTTGGAACATTATAAGGATTCTATGTTTCCTATTATGGAAGTTGAAGGGGAAGACTATGTATTAAGACCAATGAACTGTCCACATCATATGATGATTTATGGTAATGATATTCATTCTTACCGTGACTTACCTTTAAGAATAGCAGAAGTAGCTAGAGATTGTAGATATGAAGCAAGTGGTGCATTAAAAGGAATTGAAAGAACTAGAGCATTCTGTCAAAATGATTCTCATATATTTTGTACACCAGAACAAATTGAATCTGAATTTAAAGGTGTTGTTGATTTGATACTTGAAGTATATAAAGAACTTGGTATTAAAAACTTTAGATTTGAATTATCTTTAAGAGATCCTAACGATAAAGTAAAATATCATCCAGATGATGAAATGTGGGATAATGCAGAAAATAAATTAAGAGATGTTTTGAATGATTTAGGAATTGAATATAAAGAAATGATAGGAGAAGCGGCTTTTTATGGACCTAAGTTAGATGTTCAAGTAAAACCAGCTGTTGGAAATGAAATTACTTTATCAACTTGTCAATTAGATTTTTGTTTACCAGCTAAGTTTAATCTTGAATATGTTGATAAAGATGGTTCTAAAAAAACTCCAGTAGTAATTCATAGAGCTATATTAGGTTCTCTTGATAGATTTATAGCATTTTACTTAGAAGAAACTAAGGGCGCTTTACCTTTATGGATGAGTCCAACTCAAGTAAATATTATTCCGGTTAATAATGAATATCATTTAGATTACGCAAAATCTATATTTGATGAGTTAAATGATTTAGATATTCGTTGTTCATTAGATGATAGAGATGAAAAACTAGGATATAAAATGAGAGAATCTGTTATAAAGAAAAATCCTATTACTTTAATTTTAGGCCAAAAAGAAGTTGATGATAAAACAATTTCATTTAGAAGATATGGAAGTAATGATACTGAAACTATATCAAAAGATGATTTTGTTAAGTTAGTCTTAGAAGAAATAGCTAAAAAGAAATAGTCTATTTCTTTTTTTTATAAAAAATTATTGACAATTAATTTTATTGTATGTTATAATCAATTTGCGTCTGGGGGATTAGCTCAGCTGGCTAGAGCGCCACGTTTGCACCGTGGAGGTCAAGGGTTCGAATCCCTTATCCTCCACCAGATTGTTTAAAATGCTCAAACTTTTATAGTTTGAGTTTTTTTTGTGCCCAAATTTAGAAAAGTTTTTGAATCTAAGCTATAGTATATTAAAATTATAATACATTATTATTGATTTTTGTTTGGGTGCTATGCTTATGCTTAATTTTAAAATTAAAGTAGTAAGTTTTTCGTGGTATGTTTTATTATTTTTACCTTTAGGCATTCATAGTGCCAAATACGTTCAATTTATTTTGAATGTATTTGGCTTTTTTTTGTTATGCATTAATTATTTTAATAGGGCTAGAAGTCCTCCTTTTATCAATAAAAATTTTTATGTTGATAAGGAGGATATAGATGGACAAGTTTCCAAAAAGAAGAAAAGATAGAGATAACCCATATGCTTTAGGGTTTAATACAAATACTAACATGTATACAGTTACTTTTTTAGATTCATTTAAAGTATCACAAACTATTGAAATAACAAAAGAAATGTATTTAGAATTTAATAAGTTTGAACTAGAAGATTTATCATATATGAATAAATTTGACAGACATATTGAACATTTAGAACAAACAGAAGAATCAATTTATAACAGGACTTTAAGATCAAATGATGATATATGTGATTTAATATTCAATGATATTCTATCTAAAGAACTAAAAAAAGAAATAAACAATTTACCTGATATTCAAAAAAGAAGAGTTAAAATGTATTTTTTTGATAGTCTTACATTAAAAAAAATTTCTGAAATAGAAGGCTGTTCTATTAGATCTGTAAAATACAGTGTTGATATAGCTATTGATAAATTAGCAAAAAAATTAAAAAAATATAAATTTTAGACTTCAAAAAATTGATTTGTGTGAGGAATATGTTGAAGAAGATAATCTTCTTCGCATATTCCTTATTTTTTTGAGGTAAAGTTCTTTGACAATTAAATAAATTTGATTGAATGTGTTTTTTTACTATGTATGTAAGTAAACTTATTGCGATAAAAAATATTAAATTATTTTAAATAATATAGTAGAGAATTTGTTGAATTTTATTTTAAATTAATGAATGGAGGTAAAAGGTGAAAGAAATAGAGTTAAAAAGTTTAAGAAAAGAAAGGGAAAAACATTTTTTAAGAGAAGATGGTCTTATTGTTGCTAAAATGTATGATGATGATATTCATTATAAAAATGGCAATGAATATATAGAAATTGATAATACTTTAATAAAAGAAAAAGGTTATTATTATAATAAAGATAACTCATATAAGGTATATTTTCCAGAAGTCAGTGATAAAGTTTTGATGAGAACGGAAAATAATAATCATTATATCTGTTACACATTACAAGATTCTAATATAGTTGAAGCAAAGATAGATGTAAACGGTTCAAAATTGTATAAAGATATTAAATATATAAATATTTTAAATGGTATTGATTTTGAATATAATGTTATGCCAAAAAAAGTTAAAGAAAATATTATTATTAATAACAAGGAATCTGTTGTTGATAGCATTAATTTTTTGCTTGACACAGATTTAGATTTAATTTTAAATAATGATTCTAGCATTGATGCAAAGTATGATGGAAAAACAGTTTTTAAAATAGAATCACCTTATATTATTGGAAAAAATGGACAAATGTTAAATAGTGTTTCATATAGACTTATAAAAAATGATACACATTATATTTTAAAGTTACTCTTAAATAAAGAAGAAATACTTAAAAGTACTATAGATTATCCTATTATAATTGATCCAACAATAACAAATTATGGAAGTAGCAATAGTGTATATGATGTTTATATTTATGAAGGAGACTCAAATTCTGATAGAAATAGTCAATCATTTTTAAAAGTTGGTGTAGAAAAGATAGATAATCAGTATATTACTAATAGAACTTTGTTAAAGTTTGATTTACCTAAAATATCAACTGGAAGCCAAATTATATATGCAGAGTTAACCTTAATAGGGTATCCAATAGTACCTTATTCTTATGATAGTTCGATTGTTAATGTACATCAATTAACTCAAGATTGGGATGAGACGACTGCTGATTGGAATTCAATGAATGATAAATTTAATTCTAGAATAGAAGGATCTTTTGAAAGCTCAAGAAGTGGTGTATCTAGTGATAATAATTTAATAACTTATCTGTCTGGATGTGAACTCACAGGATTGGTAAAAAAATGGTATACAGATACTCCAAATTATGGCATTATGTTGAAGTTAAACAAAGAAGTTTACACAACTGATGTCATTCCAATGTTTTATTCTAAAAATAATACTGTAAATGGAGCAAATCCTAAACCAATTTTAACGATTATTTATAGAAATCAAAATGGTATAGAAAACTATATGAATTATAAAGAGCAATTATTTATGCAGGGAAAAAGCTATTTGAATACGTATAATGGAAATTTAACTAGTATTTTTGAAATTGGTTCTACTAAAACTGGAAAATTGCCAATAAATTTAAACATTGTATATAATACTAATGATGTTATTTTAAATAAAAATTTAGGTTATGGAGTGGGATGTAATTTAAGTTTAAATCAAATCATAAAAGAAACAATTATTGATGAAACTAATTATTTGGAGTATATGGACGAAGACGGTACTCTTCATTATTTTAGAATGATTGATAATGTTTATAAAGATGAAGATGGTCTTGATATGATTATAGATAAAAAAGACAATGAATGCATTTTAAAAGATAAAAATAATAATAAAATGTATTTTACAAGGAATGATTCTCTTTATTATTTGACTAAGTTAGAAGATGTAAGTAATAATGTTACAAGTATTATGTATGATGAAAATGTACGTATTAGTAAGATTATTGATCCATCTTTGTTTGAAATTAATTTATCATATAGTGATAATAAAATTGTTATCACTAGTCCTAAAGATTTAGTTTCTTTAAATTATAATAATAATAGACTTGTTTCTTTAATTACGAAGAGTGGTATAACATCATTTGAATATAACAATAATGGACTAATTTCTGGAATTATAGATGAGAATGGGAAGCGAATAGAGTATGAATATTATGATATATTTCCATATAGAGTTAAAAAAGTAAGTGAAATAGGATTAGAAAATACAAGTGGTAATTATTTTAGTTTAACTTATAATTTTAATTCAACTACGATAATTGATTACAAAAATAATGCCGAAACAATTACTTTTAACAATTATGGTAATGTTGCATCTATTACAACTTTAAAAGAACATAATGATATTTTAGATGCTTATGGTAAATGTGTAGAATATGGTGATGATAACTATAGTGATGGAAGTACTTATATTCCTACAAAAAATAAATTATTAAATTCTGATATTTCATGTAAATATGTAAAAAATTATTTATCAAATTCTAGTTTTGAAGAATCTAATATTTTGTTTTCTAAAACTAATGATGTAGTTTTATCAATATCTAGTGATGATTCGGTTTCCGGATTTAAAAGTTTAAAAGCAGTATCGTCTTCATCTAATCAGATAATTTATCAGGATATTGTAGTTCCAAAGGGCGATTATTATACGTTTAGTTTATATATAAAGAATTCTAGTATGGCAAAAATCTCTATATGCTATACAGATGAAAATAATCAAATACAGGAAAAACTTGAACAAATTATAATAAACAATTCTTTTGAGAGATATGATACAACTATTTATTATCCAAATAGTGCAACTAGTGATTTAACAATTAAAGTCATTTTAGAAGACGCTGGACTATATTATATTGATGATATTCAATTGGAAAAGGGCGAGGTAGCAAATTTTTACAATCTATTAGATAACTCTGATTTTTCAAAAGGTTTAGATGGTTGGCAATTGACGGCAGAAGATAGAGAAACTTTTGAAAGTATTAATACTTCTGATATTTTTTCTAAAGTAATTTTAGAAAAAGGAATAACAGCCTTAAAAATAGATATGAATCCAGCAAATTCTACAAGTATAGCTAAAACATTTAATGTAAAAGGAAAGGCAGGAGATAAATATGCTATTTCATTTTGGTACAAAAATGAAGGTTATCCAGCTTATGATACGGAAGGGTCACCTATTTCAAATAACGTTATTATAAGTTTTTATTATTCAGATAATGAAAATGGGCATGGAATAGCTCCTTCAAAAGGATTTAATCCTAATGAAAATGAATGGCAATATTTTGTGACTAATTTTCAATCAGAACAAGATTTTGAATCTATGACTTTAAATTTTTTTCAATATAATAATGCTAATGCTTTATATATTACAAATATTTGTTTATTTAAAGATGTTAGAAATATAAATTATGAATACGATGATGCAGGAAATTTGACAAGTGTAAATGATTTAACAAATAAAACTACTTCATTTGATCATAATAGCAATAATGAGCTTGTTAAGATGACGGACCCTAAAGGGAATAATTTAACTTATGAATATAATAGAGATATAACTAGTCAAGTTATAAATGGTATTAGTGAGACAGGAATTTTAAATAAATTTTTTTATGATGTAAATAATAATCCTATTCGTAACACAATTTCTAAATTAGATTCTTCAAATACAACTAAAAAAAAGTATTATAAAATTAAAATATATGGGACAAATAAATATATCAGATGTACTCCGACAGGTATTGTAATTACTGAAGATGATTCACCTCTTAATAAATGGCGTACTAAAGAGGAAAAAGAATGGGAAAAATTAAGCCATTGTGTATTAGAGAGTTTGTATTTGAATGCAGATGATAATCATGCATTTTTAAGTGGATTATATTGCTATATAAATTTTCATCCAAATAGTGATCATACTTATTTAATGGAAATATCAAATATTGGATTGTATTTAAAGTTTGATGGTACAAATATTGTTGTTTCTCAATTAGAAGATAATATAGATCCCTTTAAATTCTATATAGAAACATATGATGATCTATTTATTGAAAATGATGCTACATATTCTGCAAGTGGAAAAGTAATTACTAGTACAAAAGATTCTCTTCTTCATAAAACAATTTATAATATAGATGAAGAGACTGGACTTACTAATTCCATTACTGATCCAAATGGAACAGTAACTTCATATACATACAATGATAAAGATGAATTAGTTTCAATTACAATGAAAGATAAATCTGTAACATATTCATATAATAATCAAAATTTACTTGATAAAATTAATCAAGGAGCAAAAGAATATGCATTTGTTTATGATAATTTCTTTAATACTAAACAGATAAAATTAAATAATATTGTTTTAGTAACAAATAATTATGAAGAAAATAATGGTAATCTATCTTCTAGTACATATGGTAATAATCAAGCAATCTCATTTGAGTATGATAATTTCGATAGACTTATTAAAAAAGTAAAATCTGACGATATTTATCAATATAAATATGACAGTAATGGGTCATTAACGAAGGTATTATCTAATAATGATATTATTAAATATACATATGATATGGCTAAAAGAGTTAGAGAATATAGATGCAATGATTTTAGAGTCAAGTATACATATGATTCAAATGGCAACGTAGTTTTAAAAAAATATATTTTAAACGCAATAGAACATGAAATAGAACATACTTTAAATGATGAAGATGAAGTAATTAAAACTATGTTTGATAGTTCAGAACTTAACTATAAATATGATGATTTAGAACGATTAAAATCTATTTCAGGAATTATAGATGAAGAATATTCTTATGTAACAAATGGAAAAAGAACATCTATGCTAATAAAAACAAATGGAAATTATTCATATATCTATAATCGTTTAAATAATATAACTCATATTTATAACGATGGTGTATTGGAACATAGATATTATTATGATGAATATTCACAACTTATTAAAGAACATGATTATATACAAAATCAAACTATAACTTATACATATAATAGTTCAGGTAACTTATTATCTAAAAAAATATATGTGTTAAATACAACAGCTTTAATTAATGAAAATACATATGAATACACAAATACTAATTGGGAAGATCAATTAACTAAATTTAATAATACAGCCATTACATATGATGAAATAGGCAATCCATTAACAATTGGTGATACACATCTAACATGGATTAATGGTAGACAACTAAATAAATATCAAGATTCTGATTATACAATCAATTATAAATATAATGATAATGGGATTAGAACTAAAAAAATAGTTAACAACGTTGAAGTAAATTATCATTTAGAAGGATCTAAAATAATTTTTGAACAACGTGGTGATAATGTGTTATACTATATGTATAGTGAAGCTGATGAGCTAATAGGATTTGAATATAATAGTATACCTTACTATTATTTGAAAAATAATCAAAATGATATTATAGGAATAATTGATGCCAATAAAAATGTATTAGCAAAATATACATACGATTCTTGGGGAAAAATTATTTCTATAAAAGATAATAATAATACTGAAATAACATCAAATACTCACATAGCAAATATAAACTCATTTAGATATAGAAGTTATTACTATGATTCAGAAACTAAACTATATTATTTAAATAGTAGATATTATAATCCAGAATGGGGAAGATTTATAAATGCAGATGGAACAATAGGAGCAAATGAAGATATCTTATCTTATAACTTATATATTTATGTAAGTAATAATCCAGTTAATAATGTTGATATAGATGGACATTTTGCATTAACAATGTTTTCTAATATGATATATACAGCAATTGTGGTAGTAACAGCGATAGTGGTTAGTAAAACTATAAGCAATACTTTATCTGGTACAAGCTTAGCTTTTCCGACGCGAAAACGACTTGAAATGCCAGATTTGACAAAGGTCAAATCTAAAGCTGAAGCCAAATCAAAAACAAAATCTAAGGTTACTTCTAAAGTTGCCGCTGTTTCAAAAGCTAAAGAAGATGTTACTAAGAAAGATGTAACTAAACCTTGTACGCGTGCTAAATTAGTAAAAAATGATGTTAAAAGATATGGCGAAAGACTTAGTGTTGAAGAGACAGCTAATATTGTTATGAGAGGGAATGATGTAATGTGTGATACCGAACTTGATGTTTTAGCAGTTGGAGTTAGTCTTCCTTTTGGATTTACTAAAAATAGTGCTGAAAAACATGGAGAAAGTGGCACATATTATTATCATTATCATCCAGTAGGAGTCTCAAGTCGTCCACATATTTGGTTTTATAGTTAATAGAGGAGAAAAAAATATGTTAGTGAAAAATATATCTGTTAATAGCTTTATTTTGCTATTAAAATATGCATTTGAGACATGCAACTATATCTCATTATTTGAACATTATTATAATGATCGTTGTGGAGAAGATATTAGAAATTTAATACTAGAAGAAGAAAATTTAAACAGGAAAGAATTTTTTCAGAAATATGTATTTGATGATATATCTAATATATGTAAATTATATGAAGATAATAAAAAAATTCAATTTCTTGTGAAACCGTTTTATGAACAAATTAGTTTTAAAGAATTTTCAATAGAGAAAGTTACAAATATGTATATAAAAAGAGCTATTGAGAATTATTTTTATAAATATAATATAAGAAACTTTTTGTATCAGCATTTTTGTTGCATTAAATGTGTGAAAAATGTATACCCTGAGCTTACAAGAGGAATTGAGCCATATGGAATAACTTATTATTTAAGTATTGATAATAAAACGAAAAATTCGTTATTAGATAAAAAAAATATCTGGGATTGGAAATATCCATACAGCTTAGAAGATCTTTGCTTTTTAAGAAATAATCAATATTGGCTTAAATCCGTTGCTCATGAAAAAATATGCAATATTTATTGTGAATCAGAGGAAGAATATGAATATTTGAAGTCTATAGGTATTGAATTTTATGATAATAAATACGTACCTATATCTGAAATAGAGAAAAAGGAATTGATAGTAGCTGGATTAAATTAATAGTTACTTTGGAAAATATAGTATGATCAAGAAAATTAATGTAAATTGGAAAAGAATAGTATTATTGATTATAATCATACTTATAGCTTATCTTTTGTTTTTTAGTAAATTAAGAATGATGTGGTTACCTGAAGGAGAATATATTGAGAGTGTTACTTCTCCTAATGGTAAATATACGTTAAGGTCTTATAAATATAGTGGTGGAGCTACAACAGATTGGCATTTAAGAGTAGAAGTAGTGGAAAATGAAACTAGAAAATCATTTAATATATATTATAAGTATCATGAATACGATTCAGATATGAAATGGATTGATAATGAAAATGTTATAATTAATGATCGGAAAATGAACATTCATAAAGACTATGTTTTAGAATGACAATAAAGATGTATTAGCAAACTATACATACGATTCTTGGGGAAAAATTATTTCTATAAAAGATAATAATAATACTGAAATAACATCAAATACTCACATAGCAAATATAAACTCATTTAGATATAGAAGTTATTACTATGATTCAGAAACTAAACTATATTATTTAAATAGTAGATATTATAATCCAGAATGGGGAAGATTTATAAATGCAGATGGAACAATAGGAGCAAATGAAGATATCTTATCTTATAACTTATATATTTATGTAAGTAATAATCCAGTTAATAATGTTGATATAGATGGACATTTTGCATTAACAATGTTTTCTAATATGATATATACAGCAATTGTGGTAGTAACAGCGATAGTGGTTAGTAAAACTATAAGCAATACTTTATCTGGTACAAGCTTAGCTTTTCCGACGCGAAAACGACTTGAAATGCCAGATTTGACAAAGGTCAAATCTAAAGCTGAAGCCAAATCAAAAACAAAATCTAAGGTTACTTCTAAAGTTGCCGCTGTTTCAAAAGCTAAAGAAGATGTTACTAAGAAAGATGTAACTAAACCTTGTACGCGTGCTAAATTAGTAAAAAATGATGTTAAAAGATATGGCGAAAGACTTAGTGTTGAAGAGACAGCTAATATTGTTATGAGAGGGAATGATGTAATGTGTGATACTGAACTTGATGTATGGCTTGTTGGAAATGAAATAAATGGTGGCATATACTATGACGGTAAACATAGGGAATTACCTAATTACTATTTTCATTATCATCCAAATATTTGGAACTCTTCGAATGGTGAACATCCACACATATGGTATTTAAATTAGAAAAGAGATGAAAAAATGCTTGTAAAAAATTTTTCTAAAGATAGTTTTATTAAATTGAAAAAATATGCTATTGACAGAAGCAATTATATTTCTTTCTTTATTCAATATAACCGTTGTCATGAGTGTAGTGCTTCGATAATTCAAACTATTCTTGAAATAGAAAAAAATGATGAAAACTCATTTTTTAAAACCTATACAATAGATGACATTTCAAATTTGAGTGAAAAATATAAGAATATTTATAAGATTAAAAAAATAGTTGAAATGTATTTGAAAAATTATATTAAAAATGATATTTGCATTGAAAAAGTTACTGAAAGTTACATCTATATAGCACTTACTGACGCATTTTATAAGTATTATTCAAAAGAAAATTTAAAAAATTATATGAGTGAGTTAGTATATGAAGAAAAACAATTTTATGGGCAAAATAATTATTTGTTTGGAATAACTTATTATTTCAAGAATACAGGAAAAGTAAAGAAAGATATTTTGGAAAGTGATAAGATTTTATGGGAATGGATTTTTCCGTATTGTCAGGAAAATATTTGTTTTTTAAGAAATAATCAATATTGGCTTAAATCAGTTGCTCATGAAAAAATATGCAATATTTATTGCGAATCAGAGGAAGAATATGAATATCTGAAGTCTATAGGTATTGAATTTTATGAAGATAAATATGTACCTATATCTGAAATAGAGAGAAAAGAATTGATGGTAGCTGGATTAGATTAATAGTTACTTAGAAAAATATAATATAAAAATAATTATATGTTAAAATTATTTTGTAAAACATTCTGAAGAGATTCTAAAAAAATAGAATTTCTTTTTATATAGAGGAGAGTTAAAATGGTACAAATTATTTTTGAATATTGGTTGGAACTTTTATTAACTTCTTTAACAACAGGAATAATATATATATTTAAACAATATGTTGGTCTAAAAAATGGTGTAAAGGCAATGCTTAGAAATGAAATTGTGAGAATATATGAAAATTATTCAAAATTAGGGTATTGCCCTAGTTATATGAAAGAAAATGTAAGCGAAATATATGTAAGTTATCATAAATTAAAAGGAAATGGAATGGCTACTTATATGATAAATGAAATTTATAAATTACCAAATGAATTTAAGGAGAGTGATGTATGAAAGAAAAAATAATCATCCAATTTTGTGAATTATTAAAAGTAAAATCTATTATTACATTAATAGCCTTTATAGCTTTTTTCTACTTGGCTATTAATTCGAAATTAGACACTGATAATTTTATGTTAGTGTTAGGAATGATTACAACTTATTTTTTTAATAAAGATCAAAAAGAAGAGGAGCACCATGAAGAAGGCAATTGATATATCTTATTATCAAAAAAATGTTGATTATAAAAAAGTAAAAGAATCTGGTATTGAAATGGTAATTCTTAGAGCAGGTTTTACAGGCTATGGAATTAATAAACTAAAAAATAAAGATAAGCTATTTGAAGAACATTACAATGGTTTTAAAAATGTAGGTATTCCAATAGGTGTCTATTGGTATTCTTGTGCATATACAGAAGAAGAAGCGGAAGAAGAAGCGTTAAAAGTTCTAGAAATTGTGAAAAACAAAGAAATTGAACTACCTATATTTATTGATGTTGAAGACAATCATGATATTACAAAATCAGGTTTAGCAAAGCAAAATCAATATGAACTCAGTCGTAATGAGTTAACTAAAGTAGTTGCAAGATTCTGTGAAATAATAGAAAAAAATGGCTATTATGTTGGAATATATGCTAGTACGCATTGGTTAAATAAAAAGCTAGACATGAATATTTTAAAAAGATATGATATTTGGGTAGCTCATTATAATGTAAAGAAACCAACCTATAATGGAACTTATGGGATATGGCAATATACATCAAAAGGAAATGTTAGTGGCATAAATGGCAATGTTGATTTGGATTACATATATAAAGCATATCCAGATATTATTAGGAATAAAGGGCTTAATAACTTATCACAGAAAAAATATGATAAAAATAATTCAGAAGAAAATATATATTACAAAGTTCAGAAAGGTGACAACCTTACCAAAATAGCTAAAAAATATAATATTGATTTAAGAATATTGTATGAAGAAAATAAAAATATTATTGGTAATAATCCTAATTTAATTTATCCGAATCAAATTTTAAAAATAACAAAAAAATATTAAAAATACACTTCAAAAAATGTTTTCTAGTGAGGAATATAGTGAAGAGTTTGTCCTCTTCGTTTGACTAAAAAAATAATAGAAGGGAGAGAGTATATATGATAGAAAGTAATTCATCTGATTTTACAATGGATGATATTTATTTTAAAGATGCATTTACTATTGAAAATGATAAGTTAAATTTAGAAGTAAATGATATAACTGCTGATTCGATAATCTCAAAAAATAATAAATTTAGTTTAGATTCTGAAGGTAATTTAGTGGTAAAAACTATTACCCCAACAGATGGTATTGCTAATATATCAGGTTTAGGTAATTTGATATATCCAGTTGGAAGTATATATATTTCAACAAACTCTGTTGATCCATCTGTCTTATTTGGAGGAATGTGGGAATTAAAGAAGAATCGTTTTCTAATTGGAGCAGGCGATAATTATTCTATTGGTGCAATAGGTGGCGATACTACTTTTAATACAAGTTCTTATTCAGGTTTGACAGGTAGTACAGCACTTACAATAAATCAAATTCCAAGTCATCAACATAATATTCAAGGTTATAATAATTCTGGATCATCAGTTACTTGGACAGATAGAGCTATAAGTTATCAAGCTAATTCAAAAGGTTATAGTTCTGGCATTAGGACTAGTTATGTTGGAGGTAGCGAAGGTCATAATCACACTTTAGAGCCTCATCAACATAGTGTGTCTGTTTTGCCTCCTTACCTAGCAGTTAATATTTGGGAAAGAATTAGATAATTATTTTTTTAGTACGAATAACCCTCGGATTATTTTCCGGGGGTTATTTTGAAAAGTTTTTGCATTAAAAAGAAAGTCATTAGACTTTCTTTAATTTTCCTTCTTTTAGTAGATTCAATAATTTTATATTTTGTGTTGCGGTTCCTTTATATGAAGTTATACCATTTTTTAAAGCTATTTTTTTTCTAAATGTATAGCTACTATCAATTTTTAAACTTTTTAATGCATCTACTAATGAATTTGTGTTTCCTATGTATTTTTTATAATATATATCAGTATTTTTATTAGTATTTTCTTCAAATGAATTACTTAAATAATAAGTTGGATTGATTCTACTTTTTTCTTTCCATACTTCAAAATGTAGGTGTTTTCCATATGCATTTCCTGAGTCACCCATATATCCTAAAATATCACCTTTTTTGACTTTTTGATTCTTTTTTACTTTCACATATTCTAAGTGAGCATATAATGTATAATAGTTATTATTATGTTTGATTTTTATAAAATTTCCATATGATTCATTTCCTTTTGAATTTTTATTATTAGTTTTGCCTGTCTGTATTAATATAACTGTTCCATCACTGTGAGCTGTTATAAAATCAAGAGTGTGGTTTTTACCTACAATATCAATAGCTTGATGACTTTTAGAATATTTATTTGTAATAATTGCTTCTTTACTTTTTAATACTCTATTCATTTTTATCCTTCTTTCTCGTAAAAAAATAGGTTATTGTCATTGTTATAATATTGCTGAAGAGTAAGAAAATATCTTTGTTTAGTTCTACTCCTTTTATAATTGCTATATTTAAAGTGATAATTAGTGAAATAGCAATTATACTTTTAGTATTAAAAATTCTTTTCATATTCCTCCTTTCTTACAATACATTATGCATATTAGAATTTATTGTTTGTTTTAAAGTAACATGTGTTCTAAATTTTATATAAAAACATATCTTTAAATAGGTAAAACTGGAGGAAAGATATGATTAATAAGAAAAATTTATGGTTTTTAACATTATTTAGTTTGATTTTAGTATTAAGCGTTTATTACATAACTATGCCATCTGAATTATTACTTCCAAGCGCTTATACTGGAAATGATGATTCTAAAAGTACTGTTACATCTTTAGAAAGTGAAATTTTAACTGCTCTTAGAACTTCTTCTGATCAAGAACTTATGGAAGAGATGGATGCCTTAAAATTAGTTCTAAATGATTCTAATGCAAGTGCACAATCTAAAAATGAAGCTTTTGATAAAATGAAGAATTTGAATATTAATAAATCAAAAGAAATAGAAATAGAAAAAATTATAAAAGATAAACTTAAAGTTGATACTTTTGTTAAAATAAAAGATGACAAAGTTAAAGTAACAGTTGATAAAAAAGAACACGATGTATCATTTTCTAACTCTATTATGAGATTAGTTCAAGAACAATTTGATACAAAAAAATATATAACAGTAGAATTTAAAGGATAACTCCTTTTTTTCTTTTGGGTTTTTATATACACTAAAATTTCTTTTTAACATAGAATAATATGAATAAATATAAACCACCCAACTTAGAAAGTGAGGGAGTAAAGTGAGTAAAAATATTTTGACTAAGCGTGAACATGAAGTTTTTGAACTTTTAATTTTGAATAAAACAACATCTGAGATAGCTACAAAATTAAATATAAGTGAAAAGACTGTTAGAAATCATATTTCTAATGCGATGCAAAAGCTTGGTGTAAAGGGAAGAGCAAGTGCTGTTGTTGAACTTTTAAAATTAGGAGAACTTTCTTTATAAAAGTCGCATTTATGCGATTTTTTTTCATAGAATTTATTAAGAGGTGTTTTATGCTAAAACGTAAATTTACAAAAAAAATTTTAATAACAACTGCTATACTTTTCTCATATTTTTTAATGACTTTTTTTCCGAAAGATAATAATAAAATAAAACAGTCGTTAGAATATGTATCTAGTTATCCTAAAAGTTCTATTTATCTTATTGATCAATATAATATGGTTTCTAGGACGAATGTTTATGTAGAAAATGAAAAAGATATAGTAAAAAAAGCTAAGAATATGATTAATATGTTGATATTAGAAGGTGAAAGTGAAGTTAAATTACCAAGTGGTTTTAAAGGAATTATTCCAAATGATACTAAAATATTAGATATAAGTTTGGATAATTCTCTTTTAAAGATTAATTTTAGTAAAGATATTTTGAATGTTGATAAGTCAAATGAAGAAAAGATGATAGAAGCCATAGTATTTACTTTGACTGAAATAGATGGTATAGATAAAATTATTATTTATGTAGAAGGAGATATTTTAAGTAAATTACCTAAGTCTAAAATAAATTTACCTGGTGTTTTAGATAGAAGTTTTGGAATAAATAAAGAATTTGCTTGTTCTACTTATAATGATTTAAATAAAGTAACTATATATTATGTTAGTAAATATAATGATGATTACTATTATGTTCCAGTAACTAAATATTTAGATAATAATGATGATAAAATTAAAATAATAATAGATGAATTATCAAGTAGTTCATTAAGTTCTACTAACCTAATGAGTTTCTTAAATGATGATGTTAAACTTTTAGCAACATTAGAAGATGTTGATAGTTTAAATTTAGTTTTTAATGAGTATATATTTAGTGATGTTAATACTAAAAATATATTGGAAGAAGTTATTTATTCTATAAGTTTATCTGTTAGAGATAATTACGATGTTAAACAGGTTATTTTTAAATATAATGATGATGAAATTTACAAAAGTGTGTTAAAAACTCTTGAATAAATAAAATAAATATTATATAATGTTAATGTTCTTAAGGAACATTTGTCTCAGTAGCTCAGCTGGATAGAGCAACGCCCTTCTAAGGCGTGGGTCGGGGGTTCGAATCTCTCCTGGGACACCATTTATGAAAATAGCCGTTGAAATTCAACGGTTTTTCTTTTATGTTGAACACTTATAATTAGAATTATAAATTTTAAAAAAATATTTATAATTTTTTTATTTTGTGTTATATTTATAATAGAGGTGTTATATGAAAAGGATAAGTTGTCTTTTTGTAGCTTTTATGATTTTTATGGCTACAGGATGTGTCAAAATGGATTATTCTATGACAGTAGGAAAGGACAAAAGTGTAGATTTTAAAATCATAGAAGCAGTAAATAAAAAAGTATTAGAGTCATCAGGTCAAAATGCTTTTAATGAAACTGATTTAGAGCAATATAGAAAAGATGGATACTCTATTAGAGAATACGATGATGGAACTAATGCAGGATATGTATTTTCTTTAAAAATAGATGATATAAATGAAATTAGTACAGAAGAAAGTATTAATTCAAAATTAGAAATGTATACTACAAAAGATGGAAAAAAATACTTTTTTACTGTAAAAAAAGGATTATTTAGAAATAAATATACTGCAGTTTTTGTATCTGATGTTAGTGATTCTATAAAAGATTCTATAAATGATATTGAAACAAAAGATAATACAACAAATACTAAAGATACAACAACAACTGTAACTGATAAAGAAACTAATGTAACAGATAAAGCTACTGATAATAAGACAGATAGTACAACTGTGGATAAAACAACAGATAGCACTACAACTAAAGATACTTTAAGTGATAGTGATCTAACTGATCTTATGAATACTATGGAAGCTAAGTTTAGTATAAATTTACCTTATGGTGCGATTAAATCAAATGCTAAAGACGTTAGTGAAGATGGTAAAACATTAACATGGGATTTGATTAGTTTAGATGGAAACATAGAATTTGAATTTTATTTATATAATATTATTCCATTATTTGTTTTAGCTGGATCTACTTTATTATTATTAATTATAATAATTGTTTTAATTATTCGACACATTCAAAACAAGAAATATTTAAAATTAGCTCTTGAAAGAGAAAGAAGAGAACAAGAAGAATTAAAAAAAGCTGATGATAGTGAAGAAGAAAATACAAAAGATGAAGTTTTATCTAGCAACACTAGTTTAAATGATATTTCTACTGATGAAAATAAATATGAAGAAGAATTGACTGAACAAGTTGGTTTGGATGAATCAGATGAAAATGCTTTTGGAGCTGATGAGGTAGATAATTCATCAGAAAATTTAGAAACTAACGAATTAGAAGAACCAAAAAATTTGGAAGTAAATAATGATTATTATTCAAATAATGTTGAAGATACTTTTGAACCTGTTGAATCTAGTGATGTAGAAAGTGTGGATAATTCAGATATAAATAATGATGATGTTTCAAATAGTGATGAAGATACTTTTGAATCTAATGAAACAAAACAAGATGTAGAAGAGGTAGAAAACAAACCAAATTTTCATTTCGAAGAGATAGTTACTCCAGAAAATGTAAATAATTTTCATGTAGAGGAAATTATAACTCCAGAAAATGTTGATAAGTTAGAAAATAAAGAGAAATAGATTATCTATTTCTTTTTTTGTATACTATTTTTTCAATTTTTGATAAAATAAGTAAAGGTGGTACTATGAACAGAAAAGATGTAGATAAAACAAAAGTAACTCCTATGATGCAACAATATTTGGAAATAAAAGAACAAAATCCAGATATTATTTTATTTTTTCGTTTAGGGGATTTTTATGAAATGTTTTTTGAAGATGCTTATACAGCGTCTCGTGAACTTGAGTTAACTTTAACTGGTAAAAGTGCAGGTCTTGATGAGAAGATTCCTATGTGTGGAATACCATATCATGCTGCTAATGTATATATAGAAAAAATGGTTGATAAAGGATATAAGATTGGTATATGTGAACAAGTTGAAGATCCTAAATTAGCTAAAGGAATTGTAAAAAGAGAAGTAATCCAAATAATAAGTAAAGGTACTTTGATAGATGATGAGTCCCTAACTTCTTATTTAAACAATTATGTTGGAAGTATTTTAGATTTTGGACATTGTTATGTTGTAAGTTATGCGGATATATCAACAGGTGAAGTTAATGCTAAAATGATACCTCATAATAAAAATCTACTTACATCAGAAGTTATTTCACTTAATATAGGTGAGGTAATACTTTCTGATAAAGTTGATAAGGGTATTTTATCATTATTTAAAAATCAGTTTCATTTGACAGTTACCGTTACTGATCAAATATCTGATTTAAAAGGATATGAATATATTTACGAAGATGTATCTGATATGCGCTATATTGAAGGTGTAAAACATTTACTTACATATATTTTTAACACACAAAAAAGAGATTTATCACATTTACAAAAACTAGTTATTCATGAAAATAAAAATTATTTAAAAATGGATATTCATACTAAAAGAAACCTTGAACTTACTGAGACACTTAGATTAAAACAGAGAAATTATTCTTTAATCTGGTTACTTGATAAAACAAAAACAGCAATGGGCTCACGTATGCTTAAGACATTTATTGAAAATCCTTTAATTAATAAAGATGAAATAAATAGACGTTTAGATGTTGTTGATACATTTTTAACTGAATTTATTTTGAAAGATGATTTAGTTAAATGTTTAATGGAAGTATATGACTTGGAACGATTAAGTGGCCGTATTGCTTTTGGTAATGCTAATGCAAGAGATTTATTACAACTTAAAAGTTCTCTTAGGGTTTTACCTCAAATTCATACAATATTAGATGAAATTCATTATGATAAAAATATTTTAGTTTTAGATGAATTATATGATTTATTAGATAGAAGTATTTATGAAAATCCTCCTGTATCTGTTAAGGAAGGCTATTTGATAAAAGAAGGTTATAGTAGTGAACTTGACGAATTAAAGAGTTTACGTAAAGGTGGTAAAGACTTTGTAGCTGACTTTGAAGAACAAGAACGTGAAAGAACTGGTATTAAAAATCTAAAAATTGGTTATAACAGAGTTTTTGGATATTATATTGAAGTTTCTAAAGGAAATGTTTCTCTAATTAAAGATGAATATGGTTATGAGAGAAAACAAACTCTAGCAAATGCAGAACGTTATATAAGTCCTATTTTAAAAGAAAAAGAAGCTCTTATTTTAAATGCTGAGGAAAGAATTATAGAGTTAGAATATAATTTGTTTATGCAAGTTAGAGATAAAATAAAAGAATACATCCCATCTCTTCAAGATATTGCGAAAGTTATTAGTGAAGTAGATGTTTTACAAAGTTTTGCAACTGTAACAGAAGAGAATAATTATGTTAGACCAATAATAAATGATAATAGAGATGTAAGAATAATAGATGATAGACATCCTGTTGTTGAAAAGGTTTTATCAAATGAATTTGTAAGTAATGATATTATAATGGATCCTAATACTAATATTCTTCTAATAACTGGACCTAATATGGCTGGTAAATCAACATATATGAGGCAAATGGCTATAACTGTTATTATGGCCCAAATTGGTTGTTTTGTTCCTGCACGTGAAGCTACTCTTCCTATATTTGACGCTATATTTACTCGTATTGGTGCTAGTGACGATTTAGTTAGTGGTGAATCTACTTTTATGGTAGAGATGAATGAGGCTAATATGGCTATTAGTAATGCTACAGCAAATAGTTTAATTTTATTTGATGAATTAGGAAGAGGAACTGCTACTTTTGATGGTATGGCTTTAGCTCAATCCATAATTGAATATATTCATGATTCTATTGGTTGTAAGACTTTCTTTTCAACACACTATCATGAGTTAACAGATCTTGAAAATAATTTACCTCATTTACATAATGTTCATGTAAGTGCACGTGAAGAGAATGGTAATTTAATATTCTTACATAAAATACAAGATGGAAGTATAGATAAAAGTTATGGTATTCATGTTGCTAAATTAGCTAATTTACCTGCTAAAGTTATTAATAGAGCTGATCAAGTTCTTAAGATATATGAGGGAAAAGAATTAAAAAGAGATATATGTATTCAGGAAGCTTTACCAATTGATGAGTTAATAGAAACTCATTCTAAAGTAGAAGAAGAAATAAAAAAAATAGATCCTTTAACTATAACTCCTATGGAAGCTTTAAATATTTTATATCACTTAAAAGAAGAGGTTAAATAATATGAGTTTATTGAAAAAAGAAAATTGGTTTATGTATATTATATTAACTTTTTTTACTTTTGGTTTTTTTGCTTTCGTAATAGCTAAAGATTTGAATTTATATGAAAAAGGTGCTTGGTATACTAAATGGTATTATTGGTTTATAGGCTTCTTATTAATGATTTATCCTGGTATTATTATGCTTCTTGTTCTTAATATAACAATGCAGATAAAAATATGTAAATATTTATCTGTTCCGGGAAGTGATTATTATGCAATACCTTATACTTGGCTTTTATGTTTAATTGTTCCAGTAATTGGGTGGTCTACTTTAATTGTAATGTTACTTCATATATATTATTATCCTGCTGTTATGATTTATAAAGGAAATTTTAAATGATTTCTTTGGTTATATTAGCGGCTGGATTTGGAAGTAGATTTAAAGGTGGAGTAAAACAAGATTATCCTGTACTTGATGGATATAATTTGATGGATTATTCTATTTCAAATGCCTATTATGCTGGATTTAGAAATTTTGTATTTCTTATTAGGAAAGATATGAAAGAATTTGAAGAAAAAATAAGATACAAATATAAAAATTATTCTATATCTTTTGTTTATCAAGATGTTTTGGATATACCTTGTTCTATTAATTATGAAAGAATTAAGCCTTGGGGAACTGCTCATGCGGTTTATTCTTTAAGAAGCAGTATAAAAGATGCTTTTTGTATAATTAATTCAGATGATTATTATGGTATTAATTCTTTTATGAAAATGTATGAATTTTTATCTACTAATAGTAATTCTAATATGTATGCTACTGTTGGATATAAACTTATTAATACATTATCTTTAAATGGCAAAGTAAATAGGGGAATATTGAATGTAGATAATGGTTATGTAACATCTATTAAAGAAATTAAAGGTATTGATTATGATACTTTAATTGATTTAAATAGTTTATGTAGTGTTGGAATTTATGGATTTAATACAAGTATATTTAAAAAATTAGAGGAAAAGTTTGTTATATTTTTAAAAAATTCTAAAATGGATGATGAATTTATGCTTACTGATGTTTTAGATAGTATGAATGATATTAAAATTAAGGCATTAACGACAAATGATAATTACTTTGGTATTACTTATATAGAAGATGTTTTTCTTGTAGCTCTTAAACTTAAGAAAGAGTTAGATGATGATTTGTCAAAATTTCCATTATTTGAACTTGAAAAAAGTTAAAAATATGGTAAAATTAAGATTAGGTGATAGTGATGCTAGAAAATGTTATGAAAGCAATTGATGATAACACAACACTAACAGATGATATAAAAGAGAATATTAAGGAATTGGTAATAATTTTTAACAATATTTTTTCAAATGTTGATTTAAGAAATTTAGAAGAACGTTTAAGAACTTTAAGAATGGAAAGTTCATCTAAATTTTTAAGTAAAAAAGTTTTTAATTATACACCAATGACAAATGTTTTATCAGTTAATTTGGATGAATTAAATAAAGGCTATGATGTTAAGCATATTATGATGAGTGCTTTACTTACGATAATGACTTCTCACGATAATACATATGGTTTTGATAGAAATGATAAATTTATTTCTTTTAATACTGGATATACTGAAATATTATCTAACTTTGTAGTTGGTAATGAAAGTGAAAAAATGTTATATGAAGATGAGGTTATCGCAACTAATTTAATTTCTGAAATAGTTGGAAATGATGTTATGTTTAATGCATATTTTACAAATAATCCAACTTTGATAGAAGATAAAATTAGATCATATGATAAGGAGATGGCATAATGTTAGAAGCTGTAGAAAGTTTAAATCGTGATACAATTGCAAGAAATAACGGTATAAAAACTGATAATTCTTCGATGAATCTTTTTTGTAGTTTGATACTTAAACACAAAATTGAAGATGAAGATGCTTATAGAAATAGATTAGAAATTATTTCTGCTTATGATGGATTATCTTCAGAACTTAAAAATACAGTTGATACATTAAAGGCAGAGTATGATAAAGCAAATAGTAAAGTAGTTGAAAAAGGTAGAGTTATGTAATACCTTTTTTTCTTGCTTAGTTTTTTTAATCCTTGTATAATTATAGTGGTGATAATATGTTTAATATAAAAACTAATTCTAAAAAGGTTTTACCCGGAGATACTTTTGTTGCTCTTAGAGGTATTAGAAATGATGGACATTATTATATAGAAGATGCGATAAAAAGAGGTGCCAAAAAGATAATAGCTGAAGAAGGCGAGTATTCTATTCCTTATGAAATTGTAAATAATACTCGAGAGTATTTAAATAACTATTTATCTTCTAACTACAATGAAGAATTTAATAAGATTCAAATTATAGGTATTACTGGAACAAATGGTAAAACGACATCTGCATATTTACTTTCTTCTGCTTTGAATAGAATTGGACATAAATGTGCATCTATTGGTACTTTAGGTTTTTATATTGATACAAAATTAGTCGAAGGTTTGGAAAATTCAACTCCTGATATATGTGATATTTATGAGTTTATAGATGAGGCAATAGAGGAGGGGTGTGAGTATGTAGTTATGGAGGTTTCAAGTCATGCCCTTACTAATGGTAGAGTTGAAACTTTATTATTTAACCATGCAATCTTTACTAATTTATCTGAAGATCATTTGGATTATCATGTCACTTTAGAAAACTATGTTGTAGCAAAACAAAAATTATTTAAGAAACTTAAATCTAATGGTCTAGCTATTGTTAATATTGATGATGCTGTGAGCTCTAATTTTTTATTTCCAATGAACCATAATTTAACATATGGCTACAATGAAAATGCTAATTTTAGAATAATAGATCAAAAATTTATGGAAAATGAAACGATATTTAAATTTAAATATCGTAACGATACATATCAAGTTTATTCTAAATTACTTGGTAAGTTTAATATTTATAATGTTATGCCTGTTATTATATTTTTACTTTGTATTGGAACAGATCCGATAATTGTATTAAAAACTATATATTCACTAAAATCCCCAAAGGGTAGGTTAGAAGTTATACCTTACAAGAATAATAGAATTATAGTTGATTATGCCCATAATACTGCGGCTATATATCAAGTGTTTGAAATGATTAAGCAATATAACTATAATAATTGTTATGTTGTATTTGGATGTTCTGGTGAACGTGATAGAGTTAAAAGACCACATATGACTAGAGTTGTTAGTGAACTTTCAAAATATTTTATAATTACTGAAGATGATTTATATTACGAAGATTTTGAACAAATAAAAAATGATATGTTACTTGGTCTTACCAATAATAACTATGAAGTAATTATCGATAGAAGAGAAGCTATATCTAAAGGTATTTCTTTATTAAATGATAATGATATTTTGCTTGTTCTTGGAAAAGGTCATGAAGAATTTTTGAAAATTCGTGAAAAAAAGATTCCTTTTAATGATAGAAATGTTGTGTTAGATATTTTAGCAAAAAAATAAGAAAAGTTTTACTTTTCCCTAAATTGAAATTTGAACCGCACCACAAAGGTGTGGTTTTTTGATACAATAAAAGAGCCCACCCAGCCAGGAGGACTCATAAATGAATCATACACAATTAACAGAAAAAAAGAAAGTAGAAATAGACATTTTATTAAAACAAGGAATGTCTATGAGAAAAGTGGCATCGATATTAGAAATAAGTCATTCAACTATATCAAGATACAAAGCAGGAATATATAAAAAAAGAAAGATAGACATAACAGAAAAACATAAAATATTTATCGAGTATCTATATACACATTATGATCGAAGAAATAGTTCAGTAGAAATATGTATATTTATGTTTAAAAAAAGATACCGAGGCATTAAATGCCCATCAATTAGACAAGTTTATAATTGGATAAACGAAGGAAAAATAAATATTAATAAGAACGATATGTGTTATAAAAGAAGAAAAAATAAAATAAAAGGTGGGATGATGACGCATACCAAATGGAATTTAGATAATAAAACAGTATTACCAATTAGTTTAAGGCCGAAATATATAAATAAAAGAGATGAACCAGGACATTTAGAAATAGATTCAATACTAGGAAAAAAGAACGAACAAGACTCATTAATATCAATTGTAGATAGGTGTACAAGAAGGCTATGGTTAATAAAATCAAATTATAAAAATGAATATTATACGGCAAACCTTATATATAACTATATAATAAAAAATGATATAGATGTAAAATCAATAACAGTAGATAATGGATTAGAATTTCAAGCATTAGGTATAACAGCTAAGAAATTAGGAGTTAAGCTTTATAAATGTGATCCATATTGTTCATTTCAAAGAGGAACTAACGAAAGAACAAATGCATTAGTGAGAAGATATATACCTAAAGGAGAATCAATGAAGTTAAAACCACAAATATATTTAGATGATATTTGTTTTAATATAAATAGTATGCCT